>CALGJS010000318.1 GCA_937927835.1 uncultured Saprospiraceae bacterium
TATTTAGGAGTGAAACTCCATAACTTTGTACTATAAGATTTGAGAACATCCTGATACTATTAAAAGGCCCAATCAATAGTAATTTATTTATTTAAATTATGTGACGAAAAATTAGTATTTGACGAAAAAATCATATCTTTGTAGGAGTTATCGCATGAAAAATTTATTTTAAAGCATTTGCGAGAAGTCCTGTGAACATATAAAAGGGAGTATTTTTGCTTCATTCTATTCGTCCCAACTACCCTCCAGCGGCAACCCCGCAGGTATAAGTTGCAATAACCCTCTAACTTAGACTTCTCAATTCATTTACAATTTTTGGTTGATAAAACCAACTAAATTGTAAGTCTCCTTGCGTCTTCACCTCTTTGGTTGAAGTTTGCAAAGGCTACTTAGGTATTTAGATTTAGTATCATTTTACCCTCCAAATAGTGAATAAATTTATTCGTTTTGGAAATAGTAAAAATATGACACGTAAAAATAAAATACTAATAATTGAGGATCACGACAGCATCCGTATGCTGCTTAGCAACTTTCTAAGCAAAGATTTTGATGTAGTGACCAAAAGCGATGGCTTCGAAGGCTTGGCTTGGCTCAGTGGCGGTAATATTCCAGATTTTATTTTGCTGGATTATGATATGCCCAGAATCAATGGCCTCGAATTTTTGAAAAACATTCGTCGCAGCGGCTTCTTTCAGTCTATACCAGTAATTCTGGTAACCGCAGAAGAAGACGAAGACCTCAAAAACGAATGTAAAGAATTTGGAATAACCGACTTTTTAATAAAACCATTTAACCCAATAAAACTAAGAGAGAGAATACAAAAGGTGCTGGCATCACCCAAGACAACTTAATCTGCTGCGATTATTGATCAATAACCCATAAGAAAAACAACAACAACGGACAAACGAATTACTTACAATTTTGATCAACAAACCATGCTGACATGAACCAGAAATTTACGACAACTAACCTTACCTCCACAGACACTAAAAACGTTCTCATCGTAGGATTTGACAATTTCTCCTACATCTTGATGAACGAAAATAATGAAGCGGACTTAGGGTACTACAAGTTCGAAAAATCTGATGACTCTTTTAAGGCTTATCGCTGGTTAGAGGCACGTATCGCTGAGGATTCCTCCGCTGATACCGCTATTATCTGCAGTTATAGATTCTTACAGGAAGATAATTTCAACCTATTAAAAAATATCCAACTTAATAAAAGCCTTAAAACACTTCCGTTTTTAGTTGTTTCTGAAGAAGAAGAGTTTGACCTAGACCGAGAAATCGCATTAAAAATGGGAATCGATGATTGCTATACTGAGCCGGTTCGATGGAATGACTTACGTGCACGTCTAGAATTTCTATTTTCTTTTAAAGCGGATTTATTGAAAGCTTCTGGTCAACCTGATGAAGATGTGACCATTAAAATGCCTATCGGCAAACGTGCTTTCGATATATTTTTCGCTTCTGCTGTATTATTTGTGCTTGCACCAGTTTTACTAACTATCGCACTGTTAATTCGTCTAGGTTCTAAAGGGCCTATTATCTATCGCTCTAAGCGAATTGGTTGTGGATACCAAGAATTTGACTTCTTGAAGTTCCGTTCTATGTGTGTAGATGCAGACGCAAAACGAGCAGAGGTTGCTCACCTAAATAACTATTCTGGTGCTTTCTTGAAGGTCAAAAATGATCCTCGAGTAACCACCGTTGGAAAATTTATCCGTAGAACAAGCTTAGATGAGTTACCACAACTGTGGAACGTAATCAGAGGCGATATGTCGATCGTTGGTAACCGACCTTTGCCACTTGATGAGGCAGAAGCAGTTACTAAAGATGGCTGGGCATTAAGATTTGGCGCTCCTGCTGGTATCACCGGACTTTGGCAAACAGTGCCTACCGGAAAAGATACCATGTCTATGGAAGAGCGAATTGGCCTGGATATTGAATATGCTAAGAAGTTCTCCTTCTTAATGGACGCACGAATCATTTCTCGCACTTTGCCAGCTATGATTCAGAAAGGTGAGTAATTTTTACCATCTCGCTTCATACAACATTATGTAAATTTCCTTTAAATTGTTCAAGACCTTACCGGGTCTTGAACAATTTTTGTATAATAAACACACATTTATCACCTGACAACCGATCCAATTACCGTGTATCAACCACTTGTTTCTATAATCACCGTAAATTATAATCAACCTGAAATGACGGTGGCAATGCTGGATTCTATCCGGCCCTTGGCCTACCCAAATCTTGAGGTCTTTGTAGTTGACAATGGCTCAAGAGAAAATCCTATTCCTGCCTTAGAGGCTCGTTTTCCCGAAATTATTGGTATTAGAAGTGATGAAAACCTCGGCTTTGCTGGTGGAAATAATCTCGCCGTGCCTAAAGCAAAAGGGGAGTTGATCTTCTTTGTAAATAATGATACTGAACTGGCCGACGGCTTGATTGAAAAGCTGGTAGCTTGTTTTGAAAATATTCCTAAATTGGGCGCAGTCAGCCCACTCATCATGTATTATCCTGGGCCTGAAACCAATGGAAAAAATATTATCCAATTTCTTGGGGCTACGGCCGTTAACTCCTTTACTGCTCGAAATGAAACCCTAGCGGTTGGAGAAGAAAACACTGGGCAATATGCTGATAAAGCGGCTTTTTCATCGCCATACGCACACGGCGCTGCGATGATGGTGCCTGCAAAAGTGATTCAGGATGTCGGTCCAATGTCTAACCTCTTTTTTCTTTATTATGAAGAATTAGATTGGTGCGATCGGATCCGAGCTAAAGGATATGAAGTGTATGTGGAACCTAAAGCAGAAATTTTTCACAAAGAATCGGTCTCAACTGGAAAGATGAGTCCGTTAAAAACATATTATCTAAACCGTAACCGGATTTACTTTATGCGCCGCAATCGTAGCGCAATTCAAGTAATGGCGTTTTACTGTTTCTTGCTTATTTTTACGATTCCTAAAAATCTATTGCTATTCGCTGTCAAAGGCCAATGGGATCATTTTAAAGCGTTTACGCGAGCCATCAAATGGAACTTTACGCGCGCAGATCGTAATTACCAAGAAGACCAACAACCGGTTAATACTTTTTTTGAACACGCATAAATCTAAATACACATGGCAATCTTAGCAACCATTTTTATGATTATCAGTGGAATACTAATTTTCTTTTTAGTTTTTCCATTTGTAATGGTATTGTTGTCCGGAATATTTAAAGATCGGGTAAAAGATATCAAAAAAGGCGACCCAGATTATAAAGAAGTCGACTACGGATGTATTATCACTGCTTACAAAAACGCAGAAATTGCTAAACCACTGATTCAGTCGTTGGTCAGCTCTCAAAAATACAACAATCTACACGTTTATTTAGTAGCAGATGATTGCGATATTACCGGCTGGGATGTTAGCCATGATAAACTAACGGTCCTTAATCCACAACCTGCACTCAAGCTAAAAGCAAAGTCTATTATTCATGCGATTGAAAACTTTGTTCGACCACACGAATACATCGCTGTTTTTGATGCAGATAATTTAGCACACCCACAGTTTTTTAATGTGATTAATAAATACGTTAACAACGGACACCGTGCTGTTCAAGGTCAACGTACCGCCAAAAACTTGGATACCGTTTATGCTTGTGCGGATGCAACAGGAGAATTTTATAAAAACTATGTTGATCGTTATCTGCCTTACGTATTGGGTTCTTCGGCAGTAATCTCTGGTTCAGGTATGGCGGTAGAAGCAGAACTCTACAAAAGCTATTTGGCTAGTCCTGAAATTGAGCAGGGTAAGCACCAATGGAAAAAGATGTTACAAGAAGATAAAATTTTGCAAAATGTTTTATTGCGTGAAAACGAGCGAATTACTTACGCTTGGGATGCCGTAGTTTTTGATGAAAAAGTTGTTTCTGGCGAACAAGTAGAAACGCAGCGTAGCCGTTGGCTATTTTCTTATTTTCAAAATTTCCCAAATTCTTCTGGTCTATTACTAAAAGGAATATTTGGATTTAGTTGGAATAAATTATTATTCGGAATCGTGACGATCTCGCCACCTTTATTTATTCTTTTAGGAATAAGTTTGCTGGTTGCTTTTGTTGGATTGTTTGTAAATCTTACTTGGGCGATTTTATTAATCGGTGCGATCGGAATTTTTGCTTTTAATATTTTATTTACCTTATATCTTTCTAAAGCACCAAAACAAATTTGGTCTGCACTTTGGGGTTTACCTTTATTTGTAATTAATCAATTTAAAGGGTTATTAAAAATGGGTAATCCAAATAAAAACTTTAAACATTCCGAACATACTCGTAAAGTTTCTATTGATGAAGTTTTAAAACAGGG
>CALGJS010000319.1 GCA_937927835.1 uncultured Saprospiraceae bacterium
TAAGATAAAACGATTCGATTATCGCAATATATGGGTGACTGAATTCCCGAAGCCCAAGTGAATGGGTTTGCTGGATTTAATTTTATTGCCTTAATTTGCAATAAGTTATGCGCTATTTCAGTCGCAATTCTTTCTTTTGTATTCTCCATTTAGAAACTTAGCTTAAACGGCCACAAATGTACAAAATATATATTAATAGCACACCACTTTTCATTACGAATAGTAAATATGTGAAGAAACTATTTCCGAGTACGAAAGACGCCTTAATTGCTCGATATTCTGGAAAACCCAAATCTTTGCTAAATTATATTGATAGCCTGGAAAAACCCAACAAATTCTCCTTCGTTGTTTTACATAGTGCCGATCCCAAAGCTTGTTTTCGGGAATTTAAGGCAGTTTATAAGATTATTGAGGCTGCAGGAGGTTTGGTTTTTAGAAAACCGAAGAAAAACGAGGTCTTATTTATTCACCGTCAAGGCTTTTATGATCTTCCTAAAGGTAAAATTGACAAAGGAGAACAAACCAAGGCCGCTGCCGTCCGAGAAGTCAAGGAAGAAACGGGCATTAAAAAACTCAAATTGGGTAAGAAAATCATGAAAACTTACCATACTTACCGAGATAGAAAAAATCGTCGAATCCTTAAAAAGACGCATTGGTATCGGATGACGACAAAAGAAAAGGATTTTGTTCCACAACTAGAAGAAGATATTGATTTGGTATTTTGGATGAAACCAGATGAATTTTTATCGGTAGGGCGGAAGGTGTATGGGAATATTTTAGATGTGCTGAATGAAGGAACTGGTAATAAATAAGTTTTCGAGTTTTTAGTAATCATAAAATAGATGGTTTAGTTAAGTTCAGTAACTTATGATAGAAGATTTAAAAAAAGGGATATCAAACGAAGATCGAGAATATTTACGTTTAAAACTTTCAGCAGGATTGAATTTTCAAAACGAAGAGATTAAAGAACTTATCGAATTTTCAAAAAAATATGATGTAAATATCATTAAAGCAATTTTGATAAATAGAATTCCAAACGCGATAATTTATTTTACAAAAATTGAAAAAGAGAATCTGATCATAAATCTTATTTCTGAAATAAGTGAAAATATTTATTCCGCAGAATGGTATGATAAAATTGAGGTTGAATTATGGAACTGGACAAAAGAAAATTTTTCAATACCAGAAAATTTAAAACATCGAGTAGCAGAAGATGATCTAAAAGATTTAAAAAATATATCTACAAGACTAAACTTGTGGGCTAGGTGGGAGAATGGTAAGAATCCTCAAGCAATAGATTTGAGAGAATGGAAGAAAATGAATAATTAAGCAAGAAGCAAGGGGGTTCAACCTAACTCTACAAAAGAGAAAAATTTCTTGTGCCTTTTTTTGAAAATACATATAATAAAATACTGCGACCATTCTGTGGTCGGGTGTTTAACGCTAACTACTTTAGCTAACATAATTTGACCGCTTCCGAATCAAGTTCGGAACATAGTCATGCGGTCATTCTTCATGTCTAAACTATGATCTCAGAGAGATCACAGTATGTTAGCCAAGGTGTCGCGACAGAGGTTACGACCGCAGAGCGGTCGCAGTATTTCGTAAAAAGTGCGAAGTTCTTTCATTAATGGGACAGCCTAGCAAAAAGCAAAAAAAACAAAAATGGACGAAAGAATTCGAAGTGTCATTGCCGAAAGTATTTCCATCAAACAAGCAGTGCTGGCAGATACTGCGTTACTCCAACAATTGGAGACAATTACTGCTCGTTGTGTAGCGACCCTCAAGGCTGGTGGACAACTCCTTTTTTGCGGAAATGGAGGGAGCGCTGCTGACGCTCAGCATCTCGCTGGAGAATTTTCTGGACGCTTTTATTTAGATCGAGATCCGTTACCGGCGGAGGCGTTGCACGTCAATACTTCCTTTTTGACTGCGGTGGCCAATGACTATGATTTTGCTTCGGCTTATGCGCGTTCGGTGGCTGCGAAAGGTCGACCGGGAGATATTTTATTTGCGATTTCTACCTCTGGAAATTCTCCGAATATTTTACAAGCTGCTCAGATGGCCAAAACAAAAAAAATGGAAGTGGTCGGAATGACGGGTGCTTCGGGTGGTGCGTTGGCTAAGGAAGTAGACTACCTGCTCAATGTGCCAAGTACCGATACGCCTCGTATTCAAGAATGCCATATCTTACTAGGTCATATCATTTGTGAACTGGTAGAAAAAAGAATTTTCGGAAACCAATCACCAAAATGAACGGCTATGTCTTTACCTTCTTTTGATAAATCTTGGACCCTCTTTTTAGATCGAGATGGCGTGATCAATCGACGCTTGCCTGGGCGATATGTGATGCGTCCGGAAGAACTTGAATATCTGCCAAATAGTTTGGAATCGATTGTTAAGTTAAGTAAAGTCTTTGGACATATTATTATTGTTACCAATCAAAAGGGCGTAGGCAAAGGTTTAATGACTCAAGCGGACCTTGATCTAATTCACCAAAAGATGATCACTGATTTAAAAGAAAAAGGTGGAGCGGTAGATGCGATCTATACGGCGACTGCCGCCGTTCTGACAAGTGATAGCATGCATAAACCAAAT
>CALGJS010000320.1 GCA_937927835.1 uncultured Saprospiraceae bacterium
TCGTAACTTCAAAATCATCCTTATCGAAGACGAACCACTCGCTGCCGAACGGCTCCGCGATCTGGTACTCGCCTACCCGAACGGCGCGCCTGAAATCATTGATTTTTCTGAATCTATCGAAGAAGCTGTAGAAGCAATTAATAAAGAACAACCTGACTTATTACTTTGTGATATTCAATTAGCGGATGGATTAAGTTTTAATATTTGGTCGCAAGTAGATGTGCGTTGTCCCGTTATTTTTACGACCGCCTACGAAGAATATGCGCTCCGTGCTTTTAAACTAAACTCGATTGATTACCTCCTAAAACCCATCAATCCAACAGAACTATATGCAGCACTAGACAAGTTTTTGGATACACAAAAGACCAATACTCCTATCACACCTGAACTGATCGCACAGGTGGCCGCAGCCATTCGTCAGCCCACGTATCGCGATCGCTACATGTCGCAAGTCAACGATAAACTCACACCAATTGCCGTCAGCCAAATCAACTTTTTTCAATCTGCTGAAAAGATCACTTGGGCCATTAATCAAGCGGGACGTCGCTTTCCACTCGATCCTACCCTAGCAGAGATTGAAGCCGAAGTAGATCCTCGACAATTCTTTCGGATCAACCGAGCATTTATCGTCAAAAATTCCGCAGTTAAACAATTGGTTGCCTATAGTAATAGTCGTTACAGTGTGGTGCTAGAAGGCTACAAAGACAAAGAACCGGTGATCGTAGCGCGCGATCGTGTTGGAAAATTTAAGGAGTGGTTGAGTCGATAATGTGACCTCATCCAAAGTTTTACGTATAAATAGTGTATCATATATATTTTGGTTGTAATTTTTCCTATCCAGATTTTAGATTTTTACGGGTTATATTTCCCTTTCTTTTCGATAGTGTTTTCCATTCTTTATTGCTATTTGCTTCTTGCCATTTGCTACTTGCTTCCCTCAATCGCGTTCAAAACCGCGAACGAAAGAAGCAAATAATAAAAGTAAGCAGCATTTAATCTACTCAAAAGAGTATTATTTTTTTAACGATGTACCGTCGAGAGACAGCACATCAGAGAATTCTGTGTGGTTAATACACAGTATTCGCAATTTTTTTATTATGCAAAAGCAAGTAAAACTACAAGCAAAAGAAACGGCGGCAACGAACCGCGATTTCTACAATCTTTTCCGGCCCATTGCACCGGGAATTGATGTGATTGGTAAAGTAGCACAGGTCATTAGTGGTCTGACGGAAGCCGTCACTATCTGGCACATTACCCAATCTGAGATGGCGGGTAGCAGCAAATTTTTATCCATTTCAATTTCTATTGTCGCTATGATATTGGTGGTGGCGTTATTGGAATTAGGTGGCCGTAAATTCTTACAGGTTTTGACGAGAGCACTTGTTTGGAAACGTTTACAGAATGCCTGGTATATTGGACTTTTTGTGATTGTTTCGGCAATTACGATCGGAATGGGTGTCCTCTCTTTTCGGATGTCTACCAACGGAATTAATTATGCTTTTATGTCTAATGTTCCGGTCGGGATGACCTTTGATGAGCAGAATTTACAAAAGGCTTATCAGACGAAGATTCAAACGATCAACGAACAGGCGAACCAAGAATTAGCATTGCTACGAGAGAATCACCAAGGGGTGCTAGCGAGTACCGAAGGTCAGTATGATGCTCGGATTGCAGCTTACCAAGGTAAGGTAAAGTCTTACGAACAAAAGCTAGCAGCGGGTCACAAGTGGGCAGGCAGTCAAGCCGATAAGTATCGTAAGAAAGCAAATGGTCTAGCCTCTGCCTTAGCTGAAAAGCAGAGTAAGCAACAACTTACTTATGGCAAGCAGATCGACAAATGGAAGGAGCAGAAAACAGCTGCGATCGACCGCGAAGATCAGCGTTTGCAGGCGGCCATCAACAAAGGCGAAATGGCTATGTTAGCTCGCCATGATGCGAAGCGAAAAGACGCTAGCTTCTGGGGAAACTTGTTCTCGTTTTTTGTCGGATTTAGTGTGATCCTGGCTTTTATCTGTATCATCTCTGTAGAGGTTTACCGACGCGGCGCGGGAATCGAAGTAGCGTACGAAGAGTTGGAAAAAGCGGATTCTATTCCTCTACTCTTTTGGCAAGGAATGACGGGAAGAGTGGATAATTTTTTCCGTAGAAAGGCGGAACGTTTTGCTCAGATTCCATCTGGCACTCCAGAAAGAAGTGGACGTATTGGGTTTGACTATCCAACTGGATTGCCTGTGGCAGAGACGGAGCAGAATTTTTAAGGCGATTGTTTTTTATTTCTCTTTAACGTCAATACTTTTTTCGAAATAGTTTTTCTGGCAGAGAACGCAAAGACGCAGGACTAGTTCTGAACTTGTTTCGGAAGACCTTATTAGGTGTTTATCTTTTATCGTCGGTTCTTCAATTTTATTTTTTGTCGCGCAGAGGCGCAGGACTTGTTCCGAACTTGTTTCGGAAGACACTGCAATCGTGTATATCCTATTATTGGAAAATATTTTTAAAGATGTAAACCTATCAATTAACTAAACTCCAGGTGACACTGGATGTTTTAAAACCAACCAGCCCCTGCTTTTTTGTAAAATAAAAGTGGGGGTATTGTTTTTCTGAGACATAGACTTCTGTGAATTCTTGGTCATTTAACACTACTTTTTCCTTTTTGATCATGATGCCTCCTAATTCACTTTTTAGTTGGGATTGATTAACGGGTTTTGAAAAGTCTTTTTCGATCACAAAGCCGGACATCGCGGTTCCTTCGTAATCCATACTTAAGCGCATCGTGGTGATAAATTCTCTTACGTAAACGGTGGGTTGCAAATGACTGAAGAGTAAATCTCCACTTAGATCTTTCCCATTTAATTGTCCACTCATAAAAAAACGGGTGACTTCTCCTCCTAAATATTCACAGGTGGTCTTTGATTTTACGTCAAAGGTGGAACAGATTTTTTTGGTACAAAGGCGTTTTTTTAATCCTTGCTCTTTATTTTGAATGGTTAGTTCTATGCGTTCGTCCTCTTGGTTTTTAAAGACGAGGATTTGATTGGGTTGATATTTTGGAATATACTTTTTAGCGGTGGTTGTAAAAGGTAATGTTCCTATTTTTTTGTCTGGTGGACAGTTGATTTGGGTTTTACAACTGAAGAGTGAGAGGAGGGTTATAGTGGAGAGGAGGATTAATTTCATGATGTTTTATTTTGTGAAATATTTTTTCTCGCAAAGAACGCAGAGGCGCAG
>CALGJS010000321.1 GCA_937927835.1 uncultured Saprospiraceae bacterium
ACTACCAGAGAAAAGCTATAATCTTCTTGAGCAATTTCATTAGCGTTTTGAGGATAAGGATTGACGGTTACTAATCGGATAGTATATCCAGCTACTTCTGTTTCAGCATCTTGTGGCTTATCAGCATCCAGTGTTACCTGAATAGGATAACTGGTACCGTCTAGCGTAAATTCAAATAAAACCGTGACCGATCCAGCCACAATACAATTGACATTAGCAGGGCACCGATTATCTTCAACTACGCGATCTGCGGTTACGGCTAAGTTCAGATCCGCAAAACTGGCCGTTTCAGATGTTTTTAATTGGAAAATTTGATTCAATTCTGGCATATTCTCCTGATCATTATTTTTAGAACAGGCAAAAAAGGTAAGACAGGTTCCTAAGAGTAGTAATAATGTGAGGTTTTTCATTGCTTTAATTTTATATGTTATCTAGAGTAAATTCTAATGTGTGATGGCAAAAAGCCGCTTGTATTAGGAAGACTACATATAAAATGACAACGTTGGGTAGCAAAGGTTGCCTTATGATTTTTTTAACAATTTACCGTGCATATACCTGGAAATAATTACATTCTCTGATCACCCATTCATAGAAATCAGTTTCAGCATAATCAGATGCAAGTTGCTGATAATAAATTCGATATTCGGGTGGTAGGTTGGGTAATTGATTATAACCAGATGGTCGTTTATAGCCGCTACTGGTAACATAATTTAACCAATCACAACGAGCCAGCCAGAAGGTCGCTCGAGCAGAACGTTCTCGATCTTTAGATACTTCTAGTACCTTTTCAAAATAACTTTTTGCTTTAGATAGGTCGTGGTTTTCTTTATTGCCGAAAGGGAAATACCAATGTTCAAATGTGTCTGACTTTGCGGATCTCCAGTTATTTCCACTTCTGAAAAAATCCATTGCATTCCAGCTAGGACCGAAGTAGGAAAGATTAAAATAAGCCAATCCCAATTGATAAAAATACTTAGCGCTGTTGGAATAGTCGGAATTAGCTTGAAATTCTAGTTCAAAAATATGTTCTAAAATTCCGGGACGGTTATAGATCAATAAACTATCTGGCTGTATACAATGCACACAGATTTTGGCTCGTTCAATAAATGGATTAAAACGATTTTCTCCTCTTTGTGCTACTGGAATTTGTTTAAAAGTTTCGAGTGCAGCTGCAGCTTCTCCCTTGTTCCACAACATTACCCCTTTAATATCCAGTAAATCATCTGTAATTTCAGTACCATCTTTGTTGGTAGTTAGAATTTTATCAAATTTTGATTTTTCTGGATCGAGTGCAATTTCGATCAGGTCGTCGATAATATTGGCTTGTGGATTGGGTTTGATCGCTTCGAGCGTATGGTGCATTCTATAAGCTTTGCCAGCGTGTCCAGCTTGAAGATACTCGTAAGCTAGTTTGTCATTGACAAATTTTTCGAACTCAGGATATTTTTCGTAAAGGTCATTTTTTTTGATAATTTGAACGATTTCTTGTTCTTTGGCTTCGTCTATTTCTTGGTAGTTGGTTATTTTTAAAACAAGTCTAAAAACAGCTAATTGTTCTTGTAGCTTTTCGTTAGGAAGTATCTTTTTAATATCTTTAAATACTTGATCTGCTGCATATAAATCATTGGATAAATAAAGCAAATAGCCTTCGGCGAGACGCCATAATTCAGGACGACGAACCTTTTTTTCTTTGCCTGCCTTAATTACAAATTGCGTTAAGTCAATCAAGTTTGCGGTGGCTTGTTTTCGAGGGATTTTATGAAACTTGGCGTTATCTTTTCGATGGCGATTAAATTCTGTTCCTAAAAAATCCTTTTCCAGTTTTTTAATTTCTTTAGCTAGTAATAATTCCAGATTATCGTTTTGAGGATCCAGGGTATAAATAGCACGCATATCGTTGACTGGTTTGCTGTGATCTTCGCTAGCGCGCATGGCGTGCAAGGTAGCACGCTCGTGATTGCTTTGACAAAGTAACATACACGCTTGCCATTCTTTTTCATTACGAATACTAAAGCTTTGAAATGCAGCTTCTCGTTTGGAAGGACTGCGATCGAAGACGAGCGAAAATAAATAGGCTGCTTCTACCCGTTGCCCAGATCGTGATAATGCACCAGCTTTATGTGCAAGAATCCAGTCATGCAATATGCTTTCAACAGGATCAATTCGAGGCAATAATCTATCATGTAAATCTAGTGCCATGTTGTAATCTCCAGCATAGTGAGCTAAGCGAATTAGTTGGTAGGCATACCGTAGTTTAATATTGTTAGACTTTAATTTTAAGAATACTCTTTCTCCCTCATAAATGAGCGCTTTCATGGCCACAGGATCTCTTTTGGGACCATCCCAAGCGTTAACGTTACGCGTTACGTGGGGCTCGCAATTTTTGGCAAAAAGTAGATAGTCGATGGTTTCTGTACACTTATAATCTACAAGATGTCGAGCAAAGGAATTGCGATTTAGACGTAGTCCAAGTTTGGTTTTTTTCTTTTCGGAAGCCCGTTGAATTGCTTTGATGTTTTCAATATTTCCGTAGACAATATCTTGTATTTCTTTTTCGTAAAAAGCATCGCAAAAAATGGTGTTCCATTCTTGAATGTTAGATTGGTTACGGACAGAATCTGCTATTTCATAACTATGATAGAAATCGTCAAATCGTAAGAAAAAATCAGTGAACGGCGATCCTGTTCTAACCAGATCAGTATCAAAAAAACTAAAGCCTTTAAACTCATAAATTATTGGTCCACAACCTTTACTGATCTGATTGGGGATGCAGACAATAGCAATGATGAGAAAAAAAGAAAATATTTTTATAACCGAAGACATGATTTGAATTTAGACAAACGTCTTAATTGACGTCCCCAAATATACGTTGAATTTTTTTTATTTCAGTAACAGGATATTTTGCGACTGTCAAAGAATCTAGATGATAAAAAATAAGGGTTTGATTATTAGACGGAAGCGCATATTTTAACTGCTGCGAAACAATTTCTAAGGTGCGTGGAGAAACAGACTCCAACCTAATATGATCATCAGGATATAAATAATGGCCATGCAGATAAGTAGATTGCTGGACGATGTAGCGATTTGTATTTTTTTTAGTATAGAATTTTTGATCAGCTAATTCGGATGGACTAAGTTGGTTAATTAATTTGATCATTTCTCCATCACGAAATAAAACGCCCCATCGGAAAACCGGCAATGCAATATCAAGCGGCAAAGGATATTGCATATTGTTTTTTAAATAAGTTGATGTGATCTTATCATCTAAAATAGAATTATTGGTTTCCCATTTTTGTAAATCTCCCACATTATAACACATCAATGCGCCACGATCGGAAGGAGGAATACCGGTTTTTTCTGGATACTTAAGTTGATGTAAACGGATAGTAACGGATAGAATTTTGTTTTCTATTTTTAATTTGTTTTTTAAAATATCTAAAAAATAAAAATAGTTTTCTTTAGATTTTTGACTCCAGTCACAATCAATTTGTATTTCGGAGATATGAGTTTCAGGAAATTTTTTTTGAATCGTTTCTATTTTTAAAAATAAATTATCTACAAAACTTAAAATATTATTCTTCTTTATTTTTAGAAAAGTACGATTCGTAATAAAGATGGTAGGAACAATGGTTGAAGGCAAATTTGAAGAAGAAATATTTATCTCAGAAACCGGAACAGGTTCTTGCCGATCAACATCCCAGTCAACATCAAAAAAGTGGAGATATAATTTCTGAACTTCCAGATCTTGCAAATAACGAGACTCGGCAGCTGTCAAGTTAATTTCATTTTTCCAATGATAGAAAGCAATCTCTGGGGTTGTGGATTCGGAGTTTTTTTCACAACTAAAAAAACAAACAATAAAAAACAAATAAATACTTAAACGCAAGGGAGTTTTTATTTAACTTAAAATATATAATTGTCATTTGCAAACAAGTGTTAATCAGTTAATTAGTCACGTCCTAACATAACAGAGGAGATACAGATTATTTAATGTCCCCAGACGAAAAATATATTTTAAACCAATAAACCAATAAACCAATAAACAAATCAATCAACCAATCCCTTCTCGCAATAAATCGTGGAGATGTATCATCCCTAAATATTTATGACCTTCTACCACAGGCAATTGAGTAATACTATTATCACGCATTAAGTCGAGCGCTTCTCGCGCCAACTGTTGTGGACCAACATACCGCGGATTAGTCGTCATAACCTGCTTAGCTAATAAAACACTAAAGTCCGTATAATTACTAAGCATTCGGCGAATATCGCCATCTGTAATAATTCCTAACAACTGCTCTTGCTCATTGACAACAGCAGTCGCTCCCAGTCGTTTAGAACTAATTTCAAAAATCACCTTTGGAATTAGTGTAGATGGAAAAACGATTGGTTTTTCGTTTCTAGTTACTAAATCTCTGACGCGAAGATGTAGTCGCTTACCAAGCGTTCCTCCAGGATGTACTTTCGCAAAATCATCTTTATTAAATCCGCGAAGTCCCAGTAAACACATGGCCAGTGCATCTCCCATGACTAGTTGTACTGTGGTGCTCGTTGTTGGCACCAAATTGTCTGGATCTGCTTCAGACTCGATGGGTGTATGTAATAATAGATCCGCTCGGCTACCTAAAAAAGAATCTTTCCGACTGGTCATAGCAATCAGTTTGGCACCTAGATTTTTAATCATGGGAAGTAAGGTTCTCAACTCCACCGTTTCGCCACTTTTAGACAAACATAAAATAATATCATTTGGCTGGACCATTCCAAAGTCTCCATGAATAGCATCCGAAGCATGCATAAATAAAGCAGGCGTTCCAGTAGAATTGAAAGTAGCAACTAATTTGCGCGCTATTAATGCGCTTTTGCCAATCCCTGTCACAACCAGTCGACCGGAAGCATTTAAAATCAACTCAGTAGCTGAAAAAAAATCAACATCGATCAAGTGTTTCAATTGTTGAACTGCTTGAGTTTCGATTTCAATTGTTTTGTGGGCAATTGCTAATATTTTTGTTTCGTTATTCACTTTAAATTGATTATTTTTGGACACGCTAAAAAAAAGCCTCGGCTTAGGGGTGAGGACTTCTCGTCTCTTAACGCACAAAATTAACGTAAATTCTTTTTTCAATTTTTTTGACGAAAAAGTTTACAATCAAATTATTTACCTATATTTAGGATAGCAAATCAACTAAAAGTAAATCTTAATTTATTAAAGGTTGAAAATGAGCCCAGAGCAATACTGAGCTTGATACTATTTTGTCTCAACTACAAACATATTTAAAGATTAGGGATTAATGATGTTAGAAACAAAACATGATATAAAAGGAGCATTAGGCAAATTCTTCGGCTTTGATAAATTCAAAGGTCCGCAGGAATCAATCATCGCTAGTGTATTAGATGGGAAAGATACTTTTGTCATCATGCCAACTGGTGGCGGAAAATCGCTCTGTTACCAATTACCTGCACTTATGATGGAAGGTACTGCCATTGTAATTTCTCCATTGATTGCTTTGATGAAAAATCAGGTAGATTCTATCCGAGGATATAGTCAGCAAGATGAAGTAGCTCACTTTCTTAACTCTTCGCTTACTAAAGTGCAGATGAAAAAGGTGAAAGATGATATCACTGCAGGAAAAACAAAGTTATTATTTATTGCACCAGAAACACTGACCAAAGAAGATAGTCTTGCTTTTTTCCGGACAGTCAACCTTTCTTTTATTGCGGTAGATGAGGCACACTGTATTTCTGAATGGGGGCATGACTTTAGACCAGAGTATCGTCGAATCCGTACCATGATCGATGATATCAACAAAGAAATTCCGATTATCGCGCTGACAGCTACAGCTACACCTAAAGTTAGAACTGATATCGTGAAAAACCTCAATATGGATGAGGTAAATAGTTATGTTTCTTCTTTTAATCGTGACAACCTGTACTACGATATGCGCCCGAAAGGGAACAAAGAACAAACCATCAAAAGTATCATTCAAGTGGTGAAAACGATGGCCGGAAAGTCAGGAATTATTTATGTACAAAGTAGAAAGTCAACGGAAGTAATTGCTGAGGCATTGCGAGTTAATGATATTAAAGCAGCTGCTTACCATGCTGGTTTAGATGCAAAAACACGTACTAAAGCACAGGATGACTTTTTGATGGAAAACGTAGACGTAATTGTTGCGACTATCGCTTTTGGAATGGGAATCGATAAGCCAGATGTAAGATTTGTCATTCATTATGATATTCCTAAAAGTATTGAAAATTATTATCAAGAGACAGGTCGAGCAGGTCGAGATGGACTAGAAGGAAAATGTATCGCTTATTATTCTTATAAAGATATTCAGCGACTAGAAAAATTCTTACGTGATAAGACCGTTTCAGAACGAGAAATGGGGTCACAGTTGATGGAAGAAATTATGGCTTACGCCAAAACAACTTCTTGTCGTCGTCAGTTTTTGCTACATTATTTCGGAGAAACTTTCGATGTAAGTCGTTGTGAAAAAATGTGTGACAACTGTCGCCATCCAAAAGAAAGAGTGGAAGTCCAAAAAGAAATGGGCTATGCATTAGAAATTATAAATACCCTTAACGAAAACTGCGGGATCAAAATGTTGATCGACTATGTAATGGGTAAAAATACAAAGGAAATCATGGATTTTGGTCATGATAAATTACCCTTGTATGCGGTAGGAAAAGACCAAGATGATACTTTCTGGCATTCTATATTTCGCCAAGCATTGCTTCATGACTTTGTTTACAAGGACATTGAGAATTATGGATTGCTAAAAATGAAAGATAAAGGACACGAGTATATCAAAAAGCCGTTCCCAATTCAAATTCCTATCAACCATAACTATGACGACATGGCTCCAGTTGACATGAGTCATAGTGGAAAGAGCGCTGTGCTAGATGAAGCTTTAATGGTTTTACTAAAAGACTTGCGTCGTCAAATTGCAAAAGAGAAAAATGTTCCTCCTTACGTTATTTTCCAAGATCCATCTTTGGAAGATATGGCTACACAGTATCCTATTTCAATGGAGGATATGACTAAGATTACGGGAGTCAGTAAAGGAAAGGCGACGCGTTATGGCAAAAGCTTTATGGCGCTGATCAAAGACTACGTTGAAGAAAATAATATAGAACGACCAACAGAAATTGTGGTCAAGCAGATTGCCAATAAATCTAAGATAAAGGTTAATATCATTCAGAGTATCGACCGAAAAATTCCATTGCATGATATTGCTTCTTCCAATTCACTTTCTATGGAAGAAATCATCGAGGAAATGGAAGCGATCGTTATTTCAGGGACTAAACTAAATATCGATTATTATATTGAAGATGCTGTAGACGCGGACTCCGCAGAAGATATTTATGATTTCTTTATGGAATCAGAATCAGGATCAATAGATGAAGCATTCGAAGAATTAAAAGAGGATGACGTAACAATGGAAGAAATTCAATTGACACGAATTAAATTCCTTTCTGAAATGGCGAACTAAGCAATCTATGGCTAAAAAGAAAATATTAATAATTAACGGACCGAATCTAAATTTATTGGGTAAGCGAGAACCGGAGATTTATGGAAACCAAAGTTTCGAAGATTATTATAAAATGTTGAAGAAAAAGTTTCCTAATCTTAGTCTAAAATATTTTCAATCTAATCACGAAGGAGAAATTCTGGATAAGCTACATAAGATTGGATTTTCTTACAATGGAATCGTCCTTAATGGAGGCGCATTTACCCATACCTCTATTGCGATTGCGGATGCGATTGCTGCGATCACCACTCCAGTGATTGAAGTACATATCTCCAATGTACACGCTCGTGAAACATTTCGCCACCATTCTTATTTTAGTGAACATTGCGCAGGTATCATTGTCGGAATGGGACTGAAAGGATATGAATTAGCACTGCGTTTTTGGGACTGATAACAGAATCTTTGTACAACCATTCCTCATCAATTAACACGACAGAAGGACATTATTAATTTTTCATTATAAAATTATTAATTACCACAAACAAATCAAGGTCCCACCTTATAAAAATTCAAATCTAGCACCCGTAACCTCTTCCGCTTCCCCATCTTGTATGTTTTTCGTCGAAAGATAAAGCGGATTATTAATCCTGCGACTATTGCGGATCCAGGAAGAATAACAGTCGCAGAACTTAGCATAAATTCCGTAAGTGCAGCAGCAAACAAGGACATTCCTACAAAACCACCAGATGCTACAAACGCATTATTACTTAATCCTCTTGACCAGCCCCGATTTTTAAAAGTTCGAATTTTTGCAATATTATCAATCTTAACTACGCGATTGGTAAAAAATACCGATTT
>CALGJS010000322.1 GCA_937927835.1 uncultured Saprospiraceae bacterium
TAATAAAACTTTCCTCAAAAAATACAATCCTAAAAGCGCCACAAAAAACGACCATAAGGAAATCATCAATTGATATGGAAAAGAAAATCCATCCGCAGGGTATTGTCCAGTAATTTTACAATAGGTATGCGCTAGAATAAAGGCAGGTGTATATTGAATCGCCATTCCGATAGGATATTTCATGACGAAATTCCCATTGGTATAACGAAAGGCTTGTTGAAAATTTGGGGTGGGTTTATAATTCTTTATTAGGTCGTCTCGGAATTCACATTTTTTAAGATCTTTATAAACAAACGTTGCGGGGAGATACATGTAGTATCCAGAAACATCCCAACCGATCGTGGCTTCTGTATATTCTTTCTGAAATTTGGGATAATCCACAAACTGAAAATACCCCATAATGAGATAACAAAGAATAAGAGCAGGAATGGAATATTGTTTCATCAATGAGGTATGTCTATGTTTATCTTAGAATCAGATAAAAGCGTGGTACTGATTCGAATTCAAAGATACAAACATCCAACTAAATCTTCTGTTTCTTTGGCTTTTTTTAAAAACAGTATATTTACTTTGAAATAAAAACCAATCGTTGTCAATTATGAACACCTCCCAAAAATTAGGAAAAAAATTCGCATTAGCCTTTCAACACACCTGGAGTAAAAAACATATCAACAGTGAAGGATTTGAATGGAATTCAGGCGACGACTTTCCTGCCTTATCAGGCTTTGCGTTTCGCTACAATCGAAATATTCTATTTTTCAAATACAATTTCACCTTCTTTTTCCGGCTGGAAAAGAAAAGAAGGATGTCCCACTTTCTAATCAAAAAAAAATCGGTAACCACACTTCCATGATTACCGATTTTCATTGACACAAATCTTTAACAAAAAATGTGTCACACGCTATTTTGATTGCATTGCGTACTACTTGACTAATTAACTAATCACTGATTAACTATTATCTTAAAAAAGATCATTTAAAAAACACAGGAGATCATTCGATGATAGACGCGGTCGAATAATCAATCCCATTACCTCCGACTCACTGCGACTGGCATATTCGGATCAAATTCTCCTGTCATTGTCGGCGTCTGTGCATTACCTGTATATACTCGTACCTTACTGTGTACAAAGTCAAACAACTCTGTAACCGTCACGATTTTATTTTTGTTTTTATCCGCTTCTCCTTTTAGCCCACGAATTAAGTAGTGGCTAAAAATTCCTTGACGTAAGCCTTTATCTTCCAATGAATATTCATCTCCTTTGGAAGATAATAGCAATGCCGTTCCTCCTTTCGAATTTTCAAAAGCATCATAATATTTTTTCAAGGTGGTATGCACTGCTGCATTGGAAGAAGCGGCTCGCATCGACAATAAGCTACCAGAATGACAAGCATCTGCTAAGACCAATTTATGCTTGGCCTTCGTTTCGCCAAAGACGTCCTTGATATCTTGGTGTTGTAATTTATTATTAAATCCATCAAAATCTACTGGTAAGAAAGATCCCGGTAATCCATGTCCAGAATAATAAAGAATTACTACATCATTCTCGTCTGCCTGTAAAAATACTTGGCGCATGGTTCTAATGATATTGGCGCGATTCGCATCGTCATCGATTAGCACCCGAATTTGCTCATCTGGTAAAGCACCTCCTTCTGGACTTTTTAAGAAAGCATAAATATGGTAAGCATCATCGTCCGTATATTTGAGTACTGGCATGTGTACATAACGTGCTACACCAACTACCACTGCCCAGATCTTAACGTCATCATCTCGAACTACTTTTACTTTTTCTTTAGCAATCATATCATTGCTCGCTTCCAATTCTTGAATTGGATTCCCATATTCCCAGATTGCTCCGACTACTCTTTGATTAGCATAGTACATGATTCCTTCACCATGAGGAGCATGGCGTTTCCAACTACCAACGTATTTATCGCTGTTAGCATAATAGCACGTTCCTTCTCCGTCCGGAACACCATTGACAAATTCTCCTACCCATTTGGAACCATCTCCGTAGGCATAGACACCGATTCCGTCTGGACAATCTCCACGTGTACAATCTGGTAATTCATCCGTAGGAATGGTCGTATCTACTGCATTTACTTTTTCTGTGGCCGCAATCTCGTCCATCTCACTACCCTCTTCTACATATTTACCATTCTGCCAAAGGCCAGCAATCTGGCTACCATCTGCTTTGTAGAAAACTCCCTGACCATCCTTATAATTATTTTCCCAATGGCCAGCATATTTATTCCCGTCTTTATAAGTCATGGTACCTTGACCGTGTAGCTTTCCGTTTTTAAACTGACCTTCATATTTGTTACCACTCTTATAATAATAAGTACCTTTTCCATTTTGGAGATCATTACCCCATTGACCTTCGTATTTATCTCCCTTTTTAAATTCCATCGTTCCGTTTCCATGAAATTTACTTTGGTTAAAATTCCCTCTATAGATGTCGCCATTAGCAAATGTCATTTTACCTTTTCCTTGCCGGAACTGATTTTCCCATTGGCCTACATAGCGATTACCGTTGCTGAAGATCAACATTCCTTCACCATGAATTTTACCATTTTTAAAATCTCCTACATACTTAGCACCACTAGGATAGAGGTAAGTACCTTTTCCAGTTTTACAATTACCTTTGGTACATTGAGCCTGAAGGGAAGAAAAAGAGAAAAGCGTGAACAATGCCACGAGACTACATAGATTTTTCATAACACCATGGGTTTTGGAACGATTAGACAATGGAAGTTTACCGAGTGTAGGAAGAGACTTCAAAACCATACCAGTATAAGACTGCAAAATACGAATAAGGTTAAAACAAGGTCTAAAGTTTTTTAATAAAAAGTGTGAAAAGAAGCTATCTTAAATTTTGTTGGGTCGTAGAGAGAATTATTTTTAACAAAAAAATATTAAGAAACCTTCTGGATAAAATGTAGCACTAGCTAGATAGGCAAATATTGTTTTAAAGGATATTAAAATAATGAAGTTATGTAAGGTATCTAACCATTCTATAAATAAGTATATTGTGTAGAATAGTTATTATCTTTGACTATGGTTAGAAGTTATTTTAAAATGGAGCTCCCTATCACTGGGCAAAGCATTGATGACCAGTGACTTAGAACGACCTAACAATTTTATCAAAAAAAACAATTTTAAAAATGAGAAATTATCTATTCATTTTCGTGCTATTTCTTAGCATTCTAAGCTGTAAAGATACAGCTTCTACAGCACAGACCGGAACTAATAATCCTTCAGAAGAAAAAGCTACTGCCAACCATTTTGGAGAAAAAATTTCTGCCAGTGATGCAATTTCTTATGATGCTATGATAACGAGTCTAGGCACTAAAGATTCGCTCGAAACCAAAGTTAAAGGTAAGGTAAGCGGCGTTTGTCAAGCTAAGGGCTGCTGGATGACCATCGTATCTCAAGAGGAAGGCAAGCCGGAGATGTTCGTTAAATTTAAAGACTATGGATTTTTTATGCCAATGGATTTAGCAGGTAAAGAAGTCGTTATGGCTGGAAAAGCATATCGAGAAGAAACCTCTGTAGATGAATTACGTCACTACGCAGAAGATGAAGGACAATCAGCAGAAGAGATTGCTAAAATTACCGAGCCAGTAGAAGAACTAAAATTCATGGCTCACGGTGTTGTGATTGTAGAGTAATATTATTTTGAAAAATTTCACGTAAAGGGTTGGTAATTTTTTGTTGAAAAATTACCAACTCTTTTTCTATCCCTTAGACTTTTAATATGCGTTTAGGTTTCCTATGTTGGTTGCTGCTGTTGTTTTGCCTTCCGGCAAATATAGTATCTCAATCCCTTGCCGACAGCTTACTGGAAGTACTTAATACGCACCCTGTCGATACCCAACGCGTACATTTACTAAACGATCTTGGTTGGGAATATAAATACGATGACGAAGCCAAAGCCCGTCAATTCCTACAAGAATCCATTACCCTTTCTGAAAAAATAAATTTTAAAAAAGGTGCTGCTCAAGCATTTAATAATCTAGGCGTCGTGGCTGCTATTCAAGGAAACATAGACCAAGCCATGACCAATTACGAACGCGCCCTATCGCTGCGCCAGGAGTTAAACGATCAAAAAGGCGTTGCCTCTCTCTATAACAATCTCGGGAATTTACAGGAAGAAAAAGGAGATTATCTAGGCGCTTTAGAAAACCTCCAACAGTCTTTTGCCATTCGCCAACAGCTCAAGGATACTCAACGAATGGCTCGGGTACTTTATAATATCAGTTATGTCCACGAACGAATGGGCAACTATCCAGAAGCATTAGACTACGTACTTCGCCATCTTGAATTTCTAAAAGGAACCGAAGACGGCTATAGTCTTTTCAATGCTTATACTCTTTTAGGTAATATCAATGTAGAATTAGAGATCTATAATGAAGCACTAAATTATTACCAACAAGCACGCACTATCGCAGAAGATATTGGAGACGATTACGAACTTGCCATCGCTTATAATAATCTAGGAAATATGCTAGATGATCTTGCCGAGCAGGATTATAAAGATGAAAAATACAACGTTGCACGTCCTCGCTTCTCTCAGTCGTTGGACTATTTACAACGTGCATTATCTATTTATCAAAAAACAGAAGATCAAGAAGGCGCAGGCAATACCAACAATAATCTTGGAGTAGTTTATAAAAATTTAGGAAGCTATTTTTTAGAATTAGAAGAACAAGACTCGGCCAATATTTACCTGAATCGTTCACTATCTTTTTTGAATAAAGCACTCAATATTCATCAAGCGCTCAATAATCGAAAAGGAATTATTGAGACTTATAATGGATTTGGGGATGTTTATCGACGATTGGGTGAAACTGAAAAGGCCTTAAATTATACCAAAAATTATCTTGATTTGGCTATTGAAATGGATGATCAAAAATTTATTCAAAAAGCATACAAAGATTTATCACGGGTGTATGCAGATTTAAAAAAATATAAAAAAGCTTATAAGTTTAGAAAAAAATATGACGAAACGCGTTACGAACGACTCAGCGAAGATATTGTCCAACAAAATGCCAGACGTCAAGCAATTTTTGGCGATTATCAGGTACAACTAGAAAACGAGCGACAAGAAAAAGCTTTGGTTGCTCAAGAAGCACAACTACAACGCACTACCCTCTTTCGAAATTCGCTGATCATCGGTGCCTTAGGATTGCTTGCCATTGCGCTTCTAATTTTTAATCGTTATCGAATAAAATCAAAGGCAAACCAAGAATTAGCAGAGAAAAATAGCATCATTGAAAAGGAGAAAAAAAGGAGTGATGATCTACTTTTGAACATCTTACCAGCAGAAACAGCACGAGAATTAAAAGAAAATGGTAAAGCAAAAGCCAAACAATATAGCTCAGTTACAGTTTTATTTTCCGACATTGTATCGTTTACACAAATCGCTGAAGCGTTCTCTGCCACAGAATTAGTGACTTTATTGGACGATTGTTTCCGTGGATTTGACAAAATCGCACTAAAATAT
Organism: uncultured Saprospiraceae bacterium; assembly: GCA_937927835.1. Taxonomy (GTDB): domain Bacteria; phylum Bacteroidota; class Bacteroidia; order Chitinophagales; family Saprospiraceae; genus JALZUU01. The sequence goes on from CALGJS010000322.1 coordinate 5,507, forward strand.
GGTATTGAAAAAATAAAAACCATTGGAGATGCGTATATGTGTGTAGGTGGTCTTCCGGTTCCTAATGAAACCCACGCCTATGATGTAGTAAGTGCCGGAATCGAAATGCAGGAATTTATAAAAAACTATAATCAAATCCTGGCAGAACGCGGATTATCTGAGCTAGCAATTCGGATTGGAATACATACAGGACCGGTCGTAGCGGGAATTGTAGGAAGCACAAAGTTTGCGTATGATATTTGGGGAGATACTGTTAACTTGGCAGCAAGAATGGAATCAGGAGGAGCAGCTGGTCAGGTAAATATTTCTCGTACAACTTATGAAGCAGTAAAAAATCGATTCTTATTTGAAGAACGTGGAAAAATTGAAGTGAAAAATAAAGGAGCCATTGAAATGTATTTCGTTGATTCCAAGACATGAAACGGCATAAAAAATGCTGATAAAGTAAATTAGATGGATTACTCCGCTAGTAAAGATTTTATTTTAGATATGTTAGAAAGGGACTTGTCACCCGATCTATACTATCATGGTTTGCACCACACACTCGACGTGCTGGCGAC
>CALGJS010000323.1 GCA_937927835.1 uncultured Saprospiraceae bacterium
AAAATTTCGAAAGTGCCAGAGCCATCGTTTCCGTTTTTTCAGGATCAGACTGCGCAAGACTTGCAATGGAATTTAAAGAATTGTATAAAAAATGAGGATTTATTTTGGCTTGTAAAGTTTCTAGTTCAGATTTAAATTCTAATTCTTGTTTTTGAGCATATTTAAAAGCTTTCGCTTTGCGGCGTAATTGGAAAAAATGGTTACGGAAGTTGTTGAGGAAGTTACCGGTGGCGATGGATAACCAGAAGGAGCCAATGTAAGGACTGATATAAAATCTCCAATTTCCACCTTTATCAAAATTTACATTTGAATAAATATGGATTTCCAAAAAGTCAGACACTAAATAATATAAATAACCACCACAATACGAAAGAATACCCCCGCCCAAAAGAATTGTTATAAACTTAATTGCCTGCTGATCAGCAAAAGTTCCCTTATTACCAGCCTTTCTGTCCAACCACCGAATCGCATAGAGTAATATAAATGCATAAAAGAATATTCTGCTCATATGCAATATTTTCATTAGTGGATATTGGTAAAAAGCTCCAGGATACCACCATTCTGGGAACGACAGTAAAAAAATAAATATGCCTAATAAAATCTCTTTAGAGAATTTGGTAAGCGCAGAAAGATAAGCATTCAAGAAACCAAAAAACCAAATCAATATAAAAGCGCCGAGACTACGTAAAATGATCATAAAATGGTAGTACTCTAAAAAGAAAGGATTTTTAGAACTTACCGTTGCCTTCCCAAATCCACGGGTCAGATAGACATGCTCTTTTAAGGCTAAAAACGCTTCCAGAGAAAACTGCTGAATCGAATCGGCATAAAGTGCTTCATTATTCATAAAATCAAAATTCCATTTATCGCCACTTATACTTTCTTTTAGTCCGGCACTAAAATTATACTTACCAGATTTCAAAGTCAGATTTCCTTCTTTTAATCCTTCTATAATTTTATAATATCGAATAATACCCAGCGTATCTTTTACCATAAAAATATCATCTGCGCCCGGACTATTCCAATTAGGGGAAAAATAATGAGTCCGATCTTTTTTTGGGAAAAAATGCTCTTTCATAGATTCCCGTTGTACAAAAATCAAACACAAGTGTAATCCAATCAACACCAACAAATAAACAATCCACCTTTTCATAACATTAAATTTAATGATTTCAAAATAAACTCCACCACAAAAAAGCAGGATTACTACCTCCAAAACCAGCAATTTCCGACGAATGGGACTTTTAAAGCGTGAAAATCTGATTAGGAGATTATTTGATATGCAGATGTGCGGATTTCACCTCAACACAACCACTTAAATCATTTCATCAAAAAGCCTGACAAAATGTCATCTTTCCCTCTATTTTCTTGTATATTTGCAAACACAAATCAATAAACAAGTGATAACTTTTTTAAATTATCGCTAGGAGTGTCTTTAATGAATTCTATCACGTCTGTCACGTTAGCATTGCGTCATACATGACTGATCAACCAATCAACTAATTAACAATTAGTTATACATGATATATTTCATCATATATTTTAGACCAATTAGATACAATTAAATGAACACTCCCTTTTACCAGTTTTAATATCACTTTATGTACGACAATAATCCAACCTTAGATCCTCATAAGCCGCTCGACGAGTCGCAGCAGGGATCGGTATATTTTAAGAATGAAGAGGTAGCAGATAATCCTGAAAAAGGCGTTCGCCATTTCTATATCGAAAGCTATGGCTGTGCGATGAATTTTAGCGACAGCGAAATCGTTGCTTCTATCCTCGGTGATGTTGGTTTTCAACCGACTCGAGATATGGAAATCGCAGATTTGATTCTCATCAATACTTGCTCCATCAGAGAAAAGGCAGAACAGAATGTCCGCCAACGTCTTCGAATTTTTGATCAAGTTAAAAAGCGTCGAAAAGGAACCTTAGTAGGCGTACTCGGTTGCATGGCCGAACGACTCAAAGCCAAATTGATGGAGGAAGAAAAACTCGTCGATATGGTACTCGGACCAGATGCTTACCGGGACTTACCAAAGTTGGTAGCCGAAGCATCTCAAGGGGAGAAAGGAATCAACGTTTTATTATCTAGAGAAGAAACTTACGCAGATATTAGTCCGATGCGATTGGACAGCAATGGTGTCGTCGCTTTTATTTCGATCATGCGAGGTTGTGATAATATGTGCTCTTTTTGTGTCGTACCTTTTACGAGAGGTCGGGAACGAAGCCGAAACGCCTTCAGTATTATTGCAGAAGCGACGGATCTTTACCAACGTGGTTATCGAGAGGTTACGCTCTTGGGACAAAATGTAGATTCTTACAAATGGGAAAATCCTGATTCTAAAGAAATCGTCAACTTTGCCAACCTCTTAGAAATGGTCGCCTTGGTTCATCCAGATTTAAGAATTCGTTTCTCTACTTCGCATCCAAAAGATATTACCGACGAGGTTTTATACACGATCAAAAAGCACGAGAACATTTGTAATTATATTCACTTACCCGTGCAATCTGGAAATAGTCGAGTACTAAAATTAATGAATCGCACCTACGATCGTGAATGGTACCTTGAACGTGTCAAAGCGATTTACCGTATCATTCCTGACTGTGCGATTTCTGCAGATATTATTACGGGTTTTTGTAGTGAAACAGAAGAAGAACATCAAGACACACTCAGCATCATGAAGGAGTCGGATTATACGATGTCTTACATGTTTTATTATTCAGAAAGACCGGGTACCCTTGCGGCTAGAAAGTATCCAGATGATATTCCATTAGAAGTAAAAAAACGCAGATTACAAGACGTGGTTGATTTACAAATGGACATGTCACACGAAAATAACAAGCGAGATATCGGAAAAACATTCAAAGTGTTAATTGAAGGAGATTCTAAAAAATCTGACCAACAATTCAAAGGCCGCAGTGGACAAAACAAGATGGTAATTTTTAATAAAAAACCAAACTTGACCGTGGGCGATTACGTTAACGTAAAAATTAATTCCGTGACCCGTGCTACCCTACTCGGTGAGATTGTTTAATTGCTAAATTGCTTTTTGTTTCTATTGTGATAGCAAATGCGTTAGAAGGAAGCAAATAGCCAAAAGCAAACTGCCAAAAGCAAAAAAACTATGAGTAACCATAACTTACAAGCAGTAAAACGAAGATTTGAAATCATTGGCAATACGCCTGCCCTAGACAATGCTTTGTCCACCGCAATACGCGTAGCGAATACGGATTTGACGGTATTGATTACTGGAGAAAGTGGTGTGGGAAAAGAAGTCTTTTCTAAAATCATTCATGCACTTAGCGCTCGAAAACACAGTAAATTTATTGCGATCAACTGCGGAGCAATTCCAGAAGGAACCATTAATTCAGAATTATTCGGTCATGAAAAAGGCGCTTTTACCGGAGCCTCCGCAGAACGAAAAGGATACTTTGAAACGGTCAGTAGTGGAACCATTTTTCTAGATGAAATCGGCGAGATGCCACTCGATACGCAAGCGTATCTTTTACGGGTTTTAGAAAGTGGCGAATTTATTCGTGTCGGTTCTTCCGTTACCAAATCGACGGATGTCCGAGTAGTCGCTGCGACGAATGTAGACTTGCTCGAACGAATTCGAAAAGGGAAGTTTAGAGAAGATCTTTATTACCGGCTCAATACGGTTCCCATTCACGTGCCTGCCTTGAAAGAAAGACGGAATGACATTACACTTTTGTTTAGAAAATTCACGGTAGACTTCGCAGAAAAATATCGGACGACGCCCATCAAATTGGATGAGCGAGCAGAGTTGGTTTTTGAAAATTATTCCTGGCCAGGAAACATTCGAGAACTAAAAAATGTCGCAGAACAACTATCCGTACTCAGTGAAGAAAAATTGATCACAGCGGATATTTTATTAGAAAGATTACCCAATCTACTGAAGCGGAATCTACCAGCTTCCCTCCGAGGAGAGGAGCAAGACAATTTTCAAGAACGGGAGATTTTGTATAAATTATTATTTGATATGAAAAACGACCTGAATGACCTAAAATCATTGGTCTTTGAATTAATCAATAATAATGACTTAAGCATTTCTAATCAACAACTAAATCAACTAAAAAGTCCAGGATACTCAGACACTTATCCCGTTTATAATCAAGATACCTCCACTCGACCAAACTTTAACACAGAAGAACACAATCGAGAAACCAATGGAAACGTTTCTATTGAAGATCATCGTCCAATTCTATTAGATCCTCAATCTAGCCAAGAATATGAAAATAGTGAAATCATTGAGGAAAGCTTGAAACTAGCAGACATGGAAAAAGAGATGATTCTAAAAGCACTGAAAAAACACAACGGCAAACGAAAAGAAGCTGCGAAGGATCTTGATATTTCAGAACGAACGTTGTACCGTAAAATTAAAGGGTATGATATTCAGATTTAAAGTGTTGAAACGCTGCGCTTGTTGAATCGTTGAATCGTTGAGCTTACTCTAAAAACTAAGAAAACGGATTTCTTGAATCTTATTCAATAAAACTAATATATATAATTCCTTTGCGATAAAAGATATACACGTTAAAGAATCTCTGCGTCTCTGCGTTCTTTGCGCGAAATACACTTTTTAGAGTAGACTCATCGTTGAATCGTTGAATCGTTCAAACTGCAAATCATTCAGGTTTTATGTTGTTGAATTATTAAAAATACTTGTATTGAAAAATAAAATTCATTTCCTCTTCTCTACCCTATTGCTGACGCTTCTCCTTATCGGCCAGTCTGCTTGTTATTCTTTTAAAGGAATTTCGATAGATCCTACGATTAGTACTTTTTATGTCACTCTTTTTGACAATACGACCAATGATGCACCACCAACTTTAGGGCAAGATTTTACGGAAGTACTTCGAGATAAGATTAGGAATGAATCCCGTCTTAATTTAAAAGACACCGATCCAGACATTGATTTTACAGGTTCCATTTCCAGTTTTCGCGTTAGTGCTGAAGCTCCTGAACCGGGGCAAACCACTTCTTTTAACCGACTGACTATTGCTGTTTCCGTAGAATACATCAACAACCGAGATGAAGATAATAAGTGGAAAAGAAACTTTAGCTATTTTGCCAATTTCCCTGCTAATCAAAACTTACTTGAGGTACAAGATCAGCTCATCAGTACCATCAATGATCAGATTGTAGAGGATATTTTTAACTTCGCTTTTACTGATTGGTAGGTTGGTAGGAGGAACTTAATTTCGTATCTAGGCGTGGACAGCCTGCCTACCGATCAAGGTAGGTCTAAACTAGCAACGATTATTTTATTTGTATTTTGTGTGGTTTCAGCAGATCTTATATGTAAATAATAAAAACATAAGATTATTTTTAATTTTATAGACACTGTTAAATGAACAGTCCCCGTAAAAGTCTCGTTAAATTTCTACTTTCTATATCTCTTTTCACTTCAACTCTTTCACCTTTAATTCAGCTTTAAACTCAGAAGGATAATAATCGATGATTGCCAATTTTAGCAACTCGAACTTTGATTTTCTATCATGTAAAATAAAATGATATTTCAGCTTTTTTTGTAAATCAGCTAAGCTACCTAATCCTAACATTTGTCGATTAGCATTAATCTTTTTCTCTTCTTCTTTACCATAGCTAATGGTATAAAGTTTTTTTTCATCTCCAAATTTTATCACTTTCGTAGTACCATGATTTCCAATGAAACCTAATTGTGACTCAGCAATGTCTAAATAACTTGCCGCATCGGCAGATGATAGTTTTCCTTTTTTTACTGCTTCTATAATTACTGGGCGAATATCCGTTAATGTAGTATCACTTTTCCAGTTTTTTAAATGATGCCAGAGAATGAAATGATAACCTGAGTTATCTGCTTGAGGACTTTGTAATCCGAGCATTTCTTCGGAAGGAAAATTATATTGATCTACTATATTCAAAAAGGACGATATGTTTTCAGCGTCTATTTTTTGAATCGTGTCAATAAATGTTTTATAATCGTGCCTGAATTCTTGATCCCTATTTTGTAGTTCTCCTAATTCACCCATGACCTCAAAATTCACTGTTAAATCAAATGAACGCTGCTTTAATTCATCAAATCTAGCAAGAAACTCCTCAAATCCATGCGTTTGTAATTCTTTATAAAGGTTTCTATTACGCTCGAAAAAATCTTTTTCTATTCCTTTTGATACTAATTTTTCTAAAAATTCGATGGCACGATCATACTCCTTAACTTCAATAGCACACATGGTGGCGTTTTGATAATCTCGTCCTAATCCAATTTGTCCTGACAAAAATGCTCGTTCATAATTTTCATATGCTAATCTATAATTTTGATCTATTATGGCTAATTCAGCTTGGTTGATGTAAGGATGGTAAGAAATTCTATAATCTAATTGGCCGCTACTTTCACATGAAAATAGAACTAAAGTTAGAATTACTAGTTTGGAAATTAAGTTCATTATGTATTTTAATTGATTATCTAATTTCAGTTTCTACAGATTTTCTATAAGATCACCCCGCTATACCTACACAAGTCAAAACGTAAATTAAAGAAAAAGCAACAAATAACCTATTTAAAATGTAAATCAATTTAATGCTTAGTTTTTACAGATGCGTCCGTTATTTATTCCAATCTTACCTCACACGTTTTGAGGATCTTTTCGTATTTTCACCTTTTTATTCACCATTTTTCATCATAATTTTGAAACACTACTGTACAACGTTATGAAGCAAGAAGAAATCCTGAATTGTATTTTACATCCAGACCGACTCAAGGAAATTCCCTTTGATCGCCTAAAACAGGCATTGACAGACTATCCTTATAGCCAAAACTTGCACTTTCTATTGGCACAAAAGAGTATGCAAGAACAGCATCCTGATTTTGA
>CALGJS010000324.1 GCA_937927835.1 uncultured Saprospiraceae bacterium
TCTTCTATAATGCGTAATTTTGCTTTATTCATTTTTTAGTTAAGTGGTTTGTGAATTGCTATTTCACCATAAAAATCACTTAACTTTTTTTTAATCAAAAATTTAGAACACATATTTATTTTTCAATCTTAATGACATTGAGCGCCCGCCTTACACCTTCTCCAAAATCGTCGCATATCCCTGACCCACACCAACACACATGGCAGCCAATGCATACTTTTTATTCTGTTCGTGTAATTCTAGTGCAGCAGTGTGTAAGATTCTAGCACCAGAAACACCGAGTGGATGACCGATGGCAATAGCACCACCGTTGGGGTTGATGCGTGGATCGTTGTCGGCTAATCCAAGCTCACGGGTACAAGCCAAAACTTGAGCAGAAAAGGCTTCATTAAGTTCAAGGATGTCCATATCTTTTAAGGTCAGTCCTGCTTTTTTGAGTGCTTTTCTAGAAGCGCCAACTGGGCCGATGCCCATGATTCGAGGTTCTACACCAACTACGCCAGAACTAACGATTCGAGCCAATGGGTTTAGGTTGTATTTTTTTACGGCATCTTCAGAAGCAATCAAGAGGGCAGCAGCACCATCGTTTAATCCAGAAGCATTACCAGCCGTTACACTACCGCCTTCCTTTTTAAAAGCGGTGCGAAGTTTTCCAAGTACTTCCAGCGAAGTGTTGGGTTTAATAAATTCGTCGTTTGAAAAGATAATTGGATCTGCTTTTCTTTGTGGAATTTCTACAGAAACAATTTCTTTAGCTAAGCGACCTGAGGCTTGTGCTTTGGCGGCTTTCATTTGTGACCAGTAAGCAAATTGATCCTGATCCGCTCTGCTCAGGTTGTATTTTGCTGCCAGGTTTTCAGCGGTCACGCCCATGCCATCGGTGCCATATAATTCCTGCATTTTTTTATTGACAAAACGCCATCCGAAGCTACTGTCGTGCATCTTTGCGTCGCGACCAAAAGCTCTGGAAACTTTAGAGATTACCCATGGTCCACGAGTCATATGTTCTACACCACCAGAGATGACTAAATCGGCATCACCTGTTTTGATAGCACGGTTAGCATGGATGACAGCAGACATACCAGAAGCACAAAGACGGTTGATGGTTTCGCCTGGTACAGACCAAGGTAAACCAGCTAAAAGCAAGGCCATTCTGGCGACATTTCGATTATCCTCTCCTGCTTGATTGGCGCAACCTAGAATTACTTCGTCGTAGGCATCGGTAGGAATATTGGTAAATCTATCGGTGAGTGTTTTGATGGGAATAGCGGCTAAATCATCCGTACGAATGGTGGATAGGGTACCACAGAAATTTCCAAAAGGCGTTCGAACGCCGTCTACTATATAAGCTTCTTTCATGATTTTAATTTGGTGGAATAAAAGCACGAAGATAGTCAAAATTTGAATTTTCGATTGGATATAAAAATGGAATAATCTAAGTGTAAAAATCAAACCCTATTATTTAGTTATCCTACTATAAACCAAATAAAAAAAGCCTTCCTCCGCATTTGCGAAAGAAGGCTTTTTTAATAAAATAAATTACTAAGACGGATCAGGTGTTGGAAATAAATTTATCAAGAAGCATTTCTAAGAGCCTTTTTTCCGTGAATTAGAAATTCGTACTACCTACCTATTAAGGATTGTGAACGACCACAAATTTCTGGGTCTGTATTCCTTTAGGAGTAATAATATTTGCAAAGTAGAATCCAGCAGATAATTCAGCGGTATTTACGGTTTCTAATTGTTCTCCAAGGATACTGGTCAATTCTTTAACCATTACCACCTTACCGCTAAAGTCTGTAATCTGTAGCGTCACTTCCGTTACTTCTGGCGTCGTAAATCCAACGTTTAGGATTTGGTTGGCTGGGTTTGGGAATAGGCGCATTGTTTCTACTTCAGCAGCAGAGTCATTAAGTACGGTTCCTGCATCTCTTGCACTTCCATTGGTGCAACCACTGATAAATACATCGTCAATATAGACATAGTCTGCATTGGAAGAAGCATCACAACGGAATCGGAAGCGGGTGTTACTAGTAAAGTTTCCAGTAATGGATACAAATTCGAATTCTCTTACTAAGTTTGTAAAATCGGAACCACTAGCCCAAGTGAAAAGCGTTTGCCATGCACCGTTATCTAACGAAGCCTGTAACCAGAAATCTTCTCCATTTTCCATACTTCTACCAACATAAGTAAATTCAATATCTACTTGTTCGAAACCAGCTAAGTTTAGTACATCAGTTGTTGCTACGGAAGAATTGGTATTGTCTCGTAAGCGAATAGTTCTGGTGCCAGAGTTGGCGTAGGAAGATGCTGTTGAGCGGACACAATCAGAACCACCATCATTCCAATTACCCCATCCACTGTCAAAATCTTCTTCATCAATTACTACGTCTACACATCCACCACCTGTGTTACAAGGCGCACAAGGGCCACCACAATCAACACCTGTTTCGCCTTGATTTTGGATACCGTCGTCACAAGTTGGGCAAGCCGTACAAGGGCCACCACAGTCAACACCCGTTTCTCCTTGGTTTTGGATGCCGTCATCACAAGTTGCACAAGCCGTACAAGGGCCACCACAGTCTATACCTGTTTCCCCTTGATTTTGGATCCCATCAGAACAAGTAGCTACTGGTCCTCCTCCGAAGCAGAAGGAAGAAGTTTCAGAACTGGCAAAGCTTCCGCCAGAACCTAATACATTTCCGTTGCCATCTGTAATGGTATAGCTACCACTTCCGTAAGAACAACAGATACCGTCACCATAAGCATCGTTGATGGTTAGATCGTAACAACCGTCTGTTAAACAGAAATCTAATGCTAGAGTAGAGCCATCTGCTTGATTTGCATAAGTACCACCTGCATCTATAGAAACACCTGCATCTGTAGTAAGAGTCCAGCTGGTTTCTTCTGGATAATTATCAAAAGTGATGGAGAAGTTAACTTCGTTACCAGTACAAGCAGTTTGACAAGGAGCACAAGGGCCACCACAATCAACGCCCGTCTCGCCTTGGTTTTGGATACCATCGCTACAAGTAGGGTTAGTCGCTGCACCGCAAGCACCAGAGTTGAGGAGGCTAGCACGAGCACCACCCGTATCAAAGATCGCACGCATTCGGTTCTTTTGACCAGTTGTAAATAAATTCATACAGCCATCATCAGAATAGTCCATATAATTTTGAACCATATCTAAAGAACTACAGCTTACGTGGGAAGAAGCACATCCGTAGTTAGGAGCATCCGAAGTTGGTGTATCAGAAACAAAGTCATCTACGTTACAGTTACCGTCACCCCAGATGTGTCGAAGATTTAAGTAGTGACCAACCTCGTGTGTCATGGTACGACCGAGGTTAAATGGAGCGGTAGCAGTACCGTTAGTTCCAAAATATCGGTAATCATTTACGACTCCATCGGTTGCTGGATTTCCACCAGGAAATTGTGCATATCCAAGGATTCCTCCTCCAATATCACAAACCCAAATGTTGAGGTAGTCAGAGGTAGACCAAGCGTTTACTCCACCAGAGCTAGCTGATTTTACGGCATCATTGGTACCAAATCCACTAACGTTGGTAGAGGTACGGGTGATTCCGGAAGTAGGATTTCCATTAGGATCAACGGTAGCGAGGCAGAATTCTATCTCTGAGTCGGCAGCTTGGGACCAAGTACCGTTGGCATCGCTATTAAACCTTCGGAAATCGTCATTAAGTACCGTTAGTTGAGATTGAATTTGGGAGTCGCTAATGTTTTGAGTCGAAGTACGATAAACAATATGTACTACGACTGGGATGGTGACGATTCCGTTGACGGCGCGTTGTTGTCCGCGGCGAATATAGTTTTGGGTTTGTTCTTCGATTTGTCGAAGTTTATTAATCCGTTTTGGGTCTTGCTGTTGCTGTTCCAGCAGGATGTCGTGCGAGGCACAGTTACGGGTTTGGGCATTCACTTGTAGGGTGAAACTGAAGCATAAAGCCAATGCAATTAGCTTTTGAAATAAACGTGTAGTCATAAATTTTTGGTTTAAAGAAATTAGTAATGTGTCATATGGGGTCTGCATCTAAACTGGTTAGATGATGAAGAATAAAATTGTGTTAAAATTTTTTAAGTTAGGTTTGGAAGGTTTTTTCTCTCAAAAGTTTGTCTAATTTAGATAAAGTCTATTTTTAGTTCTTGTATCAAGTGTAAAGGTAGTATTAAATTCTGCTTTTCAAGGAAGTTGCAGTGAATTTATTCTGTTTGTTTTTGAGAAATTATATTTTTCTATATTAACTTATATATCTATTTTTTCTAGTAGATTCTTTAAGTCTTAATAGGTTTTGATCTTCCTTTGACTGTTTTGTTGAATTGTAGAAACTTAACTTTAGAATAAATTTAATGCTAATGAAATTAGAATTTAGCGAATTTACGCTGTAGGATCAAAATAAAAAAGTTAATACTCCTTCTTTCCTTACAGGGATAATTTTTAAAAAATATCCCTGTATAAATTTTAGATTATTGTTTGACCAGTCGGAGGGATTTTACTTTTTCGGAGATTTGCAGACGAATAAAATAAACACCACTAATTAATTGGTGTGTTTCTATATGAATTTTATGATTTCCTGAAGTTAGAGATTTGTTTAGAACGGTTCTAACTTTTTTACCTAAGACATCTACTAAATCTATATTTACGTTATTGTTTTGATCCATTTGAAAATCTAAGGTAAAGAAATTATGGAATGGATTAGGGTAGGCTTCTGCGTTTAGAGAAGCGATGATTTCATCTTCGGTCGAAACAGGATTACAAGAATTACAAACAGGGATATATTGAAAGTCGGGAGGTAGTAATTCTCTTACTTTTGTTTCAGGAACTTCGAACCAGTCCATTAAAATCGAACCATAGACCCAACGGAAATCGTATTGCATAGGCACTCCTTCTTGGTTGGCTACGGAGCTGCTGATTGCTGGATTATCACCAATGATTCCTCCATTGACACAATTGCCAAAAATCATCATAGGGCCTGCGGTACCATGATCGGTTCCGTTACTAGCATTTGATTTAATTTGACGACCAAATTCGGAAAAAGTCATTCCGATAACACGCTCATCCAGGTTGAGTAATTTGAGATCCTCTTGAAAAGCAAAGATGGCTTCGGAAAGCGTAGACAAAAGGTTTGCGTGTCGGCCAGTCGTAGGGGTGTCGGCCACCTGACTACCGTGGGTGTCATAACCACCTTGCTGCAAGATGAAAACCTTTGAACGTAAACCACCTGAGATCATCCGTGCCACGACTTTGAGTTGATTTGCTAAAGCAGAGTTTGGGTAATCATACATGTTGGTACCAGCATTTGCTGCGGTGGTAACTCGTTCACCATATACGTTTGTTTTTTTATAAGTATCAATAATATAGCTTAATTCATCTCCATAGCAATTCTCTGGAATCGGGGGTTCTACTCCTACACTTAATCCACCGACATTATCAGGGTCCAGGATAGCGATACTAAAATTTCCTCCTGCTCCCTGACAAGTTTGGCTGACAGAGCGGCCCATAGTTACAGCAAAAGGATCCGGACAATCTGCGGAAGGAAAATTTTCCGGATAGCCAGGAAAGCTATCATCAAGGTAGCGTCCCATCCATCCGGTAGAGACGTTACTAGTGGTTTCAATTCCATTATTCCAGATGTCTGCAGACCTAAAATGAGAACGGTTTGCATCGGTGTATCCCGTGTTTTGTACGACTGTTAATTCCGCATTATCATATAAGTTTTTTAGTCCGGTCATGGAAGGATGAAGACCAACGGTATCGGTTAACGATAGTAATTGATTTTCTGGAATAATAATGTTGGATCGAGCGTTGGCTAGATTGTCGTAACCATCAAGTGGAATGAAAGTTTGCAAGCCATCATTACCTCCGTTTAGATCGATGATGATTAAAACACGGTCATTGTCACCGTTTACTAGTTCACTCATTTGACGAGAAGGTAGTGCCGCAAGTTGGAAACCACCAAAAAAAGTAGGCACCGTAATGATGCTGGAACGTTTGAGGAAAGATCTTCTTTTCATGGTATTTTTATTAGCTAAGGTGAAATTCAGGAATGTCCACCATAGCGGAGAACAGATCATTTAATTTTTCTGATACGGCTATTCGTATCTCATCATTAGTTGGATCATCGAGGTATTCACTGTATTCGACCGTCCATTCAAAATCTGGCAGTCCGGGAATTAGGATATTTTTAAAGAAAGTTTTTTGATCATCCGTTAATGGGTTAGGATAAAATAATTCACTTAAATCATTAAGTAATTGGTTAACATCTTGGGGGTTGGATAGTGTTGCGATGTAATTCAGTGGATCGATTCCTACCAGACCTGGTTGTAACTGATTTAATCGTGGATTTACTTTCTCGATGAGTTGCTTTCGCAAACCAATGCTGGCAGAATTGATCCAATCTCGATAAAAGGAAGGTGCCTGGTGATAAGCCCGCCATCCTGCTACACTGGGAATTTCAAATAGCTTCATTCCTAGATTGGAAGATTGCCCATGTATATATTTCCAGAAAGTATATTCGGTTAGTATATCATCAGGAACATTGCCATCCAATGATTTAAAAACAGAGTAAAAATGATCATATGGATTCTTAATCATGCAACCACGGACCTCCTCACTAAAGAAATGTTCACTTTTTAAGAGTGCTTCCAAAGCTGGGCGAATTTCATAATTATTATCTAGTAAAATCTGAGCCATAGGAGTAATAATCTCTGATTCAACTTCTGGTGTTAGACGATAATTGACAAACCATATATACAATCTACGACAAATGTGGTGCGCAACCTCATCTTGCTCAAAGATTATGTCGATTACATTTTTGTATTCATTTTCTCCGGCGTTTGGAATTTGTTGATTGTCAAAACGGTGAGAAAGCTGCTTGGTAGTATTATTATGAAAAAAGGAGAGAAAAGAGGCTTGCCACGTATTATTGGTCCAGGCGTACCAGCCGGTTAAGGCTTTCGCGATTTCCTGAACATCCTGTTCCGTATAAGTTGTGTAGTCGCCAGGAGCTACCACAGGACCTTTTCCAATAGTGAATAATTCTAATAATTCACGAGCGTAATTTTCATTAGGGGCAAAGCTGAGATTTTCTGTTCCGTTTAAGAAAATTAACATTGCTTGATCAATGGTTATTTCTTTGGTTAACTCTTTGAAATTTCCCCATGCAAAGTTTCTAAGTTTTTCTAAATAAAACCAATTCATATTTGGCCGCCCCTCAATTCCAACTACAAAATGATTGTGCCAAAACATGACCATTTTTTCAATCATCGACTGATCTTCACGATACATTCGACGTAGCCACCAACCGAAAGTACTAGTTCTTCTACTACCTCTGATGGCATTTAAATTATTATTATCAATTGGAAGCCCTACCCAGGAAGTTCCATTGGGAGCAGCAGGGTCTCCATCAAAATTGTAGTATATCGGCGGATCAACCGCAGGATTGCTAAACAAGGTTTCTATCGAGCCATTTAACCCCTCTACTATTGCCTGCTCAATTCTAGTACGACTAGGTCCGTAAATAGTTCGACGAAGGAGATGAGCTGCCTGGGCAAAATCCCAAGGGCCCGTATATGGTGTTAGCATAAATTGACATTTTAAATTAGTTGTCCAAAAATTGAGGACAGCCTATTGCTATAAATAATTGCTTTGAAAGTAATACCTGAATAGGTATCTAAGTAGGTTTTTAGAACGAACAAGGTTAGTAATTTAATTAACTGACAAAGGCTTCATTTGAAATGAAAAATCGTCCTGTTATTAATATTACCTAATAAGACAAATATACAAAAAAATAATGAGTTTTAGAGAGTAATATTGATAATCTCAATTTCTGTTTTACCCTTAGATTTTCGATCCTCTCTGCTACATGATTCGCATTACTTTATTTACTTAATAATGACACCCGTTCTAACAACCACGCCTTTTCCGCAATAGCTTGTGTTTGGGATATTTCTTCCTTTAGACGAGCAATGGCCTTCTGGTCGCGAGGATTAATATCTGTTATTTTTTTGGCATATTTAATCAAGTTTAGATAATTATCTTTACCATATCCAACTTCTTTGTGTCGATAGATATAGTTTTTAAAACTGTCAAAGAAAGAGTAGAGCGCGTCCATCTCGTTTAGTTCAAAGTATATTTTTAAAAGCATTCGTCGGGCAGCTAGCTCTAACATGGTCTCATCGAAAGTCATCGTTCGTAAAATTTCCATAACCTGATCATAATTCCCCTTTTTGTTATAATAGCTGGCTAAATTAAAAAGGTAATATTCTTTTCGTAAACTACTTTTTAAGAAGACCTTATTTTTCTCAATAAATGCTAGCACCCAATCATATGCTTCTTGAATAAGTCCGGATTGAGCAATATTGATATAGGTTACACTATTCATCTGTCCGTTATTAAGGAATACGTCAGCTTCTAATCCTTTTTTGTAGATCTCAAATAGTTCTTTCTTGTAGGACTGATTTCCTAAGTTGGCTTGCTTGATACAATGATTGATCGCTAGTACGTATAACTCTGAAAGTTCTTCTAAAGGAAAGGTCAGTTGATGTTGCTCAATTAACGATTTAAAACTTCCAAAATAGGAATCATCTTGAGCCGATGTTAACATTCTATAGGCATAATAATATAATTCTATTACTGGAAATTGCCGATAATATGCTTGCTCTTCAATAAGATCTAAAGTCTGTAGCAATAACGACTTATATTGTTGAGGTTGTTCCTGAATTCTAAAACTAAGCCACATACAACCAAGCTTAAGCGTAGTAGCCATTAAATATATATCTGCGGATTGATTAATTTTAGGTAAAATTTCACCAATCTTTGATGTAGATTTTTTCCGTTTATAGAAAGCTTCATAATCTTCGTAACCAATAAGATAATTGTCTAGATAATATTGCGCATTTCGAAAAGATTTTTTTTCCAGTAATTTCAGACAGTTTTGTATTTCTTTTTCATAAATATTAGCTAATCCTTTTTTCCTAAAAGCCTTAGCGATGAGCCGTTGTTCCGAGATTGGATCATCTTTTAGTTGTTCAATAGCGAGAAACTTTTTTACCAGTTTATTCAAAAACGAAATCGTATACCGCATTTTTTTGTCGTCGTACGGTTGCCCAGGAAATATTTTTCTAAAATAATACTCCCTAGTATTCGGTATTTGATCCTTTGTTTGAGCCGATTTTATTAATAAATTACAGAAAGTAATCAATTCCGGCCGCCTATTATGATAGGGAGAACGGACAAATTGAGCCAACGAACGGTGTTCTATCGTACCTAATTGAGAAATAATTAAATAAAGTTGGCTGTTTTTCATAGACAAATTTTGACAAAAATAAGATGACAATTTAGCTATTTAACTATAAATGAACAACTTAAGAAGCATAAATTTTATAATTTAATATGGCAAATGCGTTTTATTGTTGTTGTTTCAACCTTAGAATTGTGCAATCTTTGTATTATCAAACGAATTTAACCTAACGATTCATGACTTACTATTCACTCTCAATCAAAAAAATTAGGATCAATGCCCGAGCATTGGTACTCTGTTTCGTTTGTATACTTTCCTTAGGACTAAATGCTCAAACCTGGGAGCGTTTCTATAATTTTTCTGAATTTGATTATCTAAAATCTGCTTTCCCTACGGAAGATGGGGGGATTCTTTTTGTAGGACAATCGTTATACACTAACATGACTGGTGGTTCAGAAAGTGAGGTATTTATGATAAAAACGGATCGGGATGGTGAGCTGTTATGGGATAGGACCTTTACCGAAGGCAATTATGAAGAAATTTTTCAGGTGATCCCTACTTCAGATGGCAACTATCTTTTAGGAGGAAATACCTATGATGTAACCGCCAATGGAACTTTTGATGGATGGATTTTAAAGATGGACCCTGAGGGTAATATTCTTTGGAATCAAAAATATGGAGGAGCGGATTTTGAAAGAATTAATGCGCTACACGAAACGCCTGATGGTGGATTTATTTTTGCAGGTTCTACTCGTTCAGATATCGGAGGAGATATCATGGAAGCTCCAGTAGATACTGCTGGAAATAATGATAGTTGGCTTGGAAAAATTGACGCAGACGGAACCCTACTCTGGAACCATCGATTTGGTAGCGAAACTAGTGACTTTTTAGTTGATATAGCGCTTGCACCCAACGGTGATATTTTCGCAGTTGGAAATTATCTGCCTCCTGGCTTAATGGTAACTTGGGAGATAAGTTTATATCGTTATGACCAGGATGGAAATTCCATTGGAGATGAGTTGATATACGGAGGTAGTGGCTATGAAGAGGCGTTTTCGATTATTAATACGAGCGATGGTAATTTTGCAATTGGTGGGATGACCAGCTCACAAGGCAATGGTAGTGCCGATACTTATCTGTTAAGAGTTAATCCAAACGGAGACATTATTGATGAAGATACTTATGGAGGCGCTGGAGGAGAATTTGCTGCTTATGTTCAGGAAATGCCAAATGGTGGTTTTTCAATTCTATCTTCCACCACAAGTTTTGGATCTCCTCTTTTAGATCTTTATCTGATTCGAACGGAAGCAAATGGAGACGAACGTTGGAGTAAAGTATATAACGGAGGAAACGATCGTTTTGATGTGCCTTATCCTTTTACCATTGACGAAGATGGTTATTACTTTATTGTTGCGAATCAGCAAGAAAAAGATCTTCAAGATTCTATTCTTTCTTCACAAACCTATCTCCTCAAAGCCGATGCTTTAGGAAACACCAGCACGAACGCGCTAAGAGGAAAAGTAGCGATTGATGACAACAATAATTGTTTTCCAGAAAATGGAGAACAAGGATTGGAAGATTGGCTAGTCGTTGCGAGAGGAGTTAACCAGACTTATTATAGCACGACTAACGCTGATGGAGATTATTTTATTGAACTAGAATTAGGAGACTATTCTGTCGAAGTAATTTCGCCGGGTGATTATTGGGAGGCTTGTGATGCAATTGCTTTTGTTGCTATTGATAACCTCTATGATACTACCACCCAAAATTTCAACTTTAGTGATCTGTCTATCATATGCGCGGATATGGAAGTTGATCTATCTACGCCATTTTTAGATTATTGTGATGAAAACATTTATAATGTTGTTTATAGAAATAATGGAACGGTAGCTTCTACAGGTGCCATGGTGGATATTATTCTACCTTCTTCTTTCTCTTATATAAGTAGTACCGCTACTTTAATTGGACAAGATGATTCTTTGTATACTTTCAATATTGCAGAAGTACCAGTGAATGGAGTCGGTAGTTTTCAGATTACTGTCGAGCATGATTGTACTAATCAAATACTAGGAATGACCCATGAGCTACAAGCTCGGATAAGTCCAGATCTAATTTGTTTACCACAAGATCCAATCTGGGATGAATCTAGTATTCGGTTGCGAGCCGAAGTAGTTGGTGAGGATATTCAGTTCATCGTATCCAACGTTGGAGCGAGTGATATGGGCGAGGCAATTACTGGAGTAATCATTGAAGATTGGTTAATCCCACGTACGGAACCAATCCAGTTAAGAAGCCTTGAATCAGATACGATCATTGTCACTCCGGAAGGAAAAACAGCACGTCTAGAAGTACCACAAACACTGGGTCATCCTGGCCGTAGCAATCCTTCTATCATGGTCGAAGGAGTAGGCACTAACACAATGGGAGGCATCAGTACTGGTTTTGTCAATGATTACATAGAAGACGATGCCAATCGTTTTAAATCAATCGATGCACAAGTTAGCTACCAAAACTTTTTGCCTCATGTGCTACGTGCTTATCCACGAGGCTACGGAAGCGATCGTGCGATTAAACCTAATGGCGATATTGAATACCATTTGCGTTTTCAGCATACGGGTAATGATACTTTACCTTGGTTGTATATTGAAGATCAATTGCCAGAAGAATTGGATGTAGAAACGCTACGTCCGGGTGCGTCTAGTCATCCTTATGATTACGAAGTAGTAGGAGCTGGTATGGTAAGATTTAATTTCCATGATATTAATTTAGTGGGAGATGAAATTGACGAGGATGCTTCTTATGGTTTTGTCAAATTTAGAGTGAGCCAACATCCGAATTTGTCAGATGGAACTGCCTTCTGTAATGAGGTAACCCTACAAACACCAAACTCACGTGAGAAGACAAATTGCGTTTGGCATTCTATCAAATATGGAAATTCCTATGGTGCATTCGTGGCTTACTATTGTGAAGGAGAAGAGGTATTTGGACAAGAAGTAACAGAAGATATTGTACTAAGAGATACCATGATACGACAAGGACAGGATAGTATTACAACGGCTAGAATTTATGTCTTAGAAAATAGCGAAAGAGATACTTTGATTGAACTAGCACCGGGAGAATTATACAACGAAGTGCTATACTTAGAAGATACCACTTTGACGAAATTCTATGTCGCCTTTAACGGTTGCGATAGTATCGTCAATACACAACTAGATATACTAACAGGAACAACATCCTTAGAACATACATTCCAGTTTTCTCTATATCCTAATCCCGGATATAAGCAGGTGACGATGTCTTATCGTCTACCTGCCTCTTCCGAGGTTCAGATTAAACTGTATCAAGCTACGGGTGTTCTTTATCAGGAAATTGAAAAAGGTAGACAAGCTGCCGGAAGACATCAAATGACGCTGCCAGCAAATTTACCAACTGGAATCTATTGGGTAGAGTTGCAGACTAGTGAAGGGAACGCTACTAAAAAATTAGTGATCCGATAAGCAAAGCAAAAACAACTAAATATATAAAGCTAAAACTAAAGAACTAAAAAAACAAAAGCAAAAACACCGCTATCTGAGAACAGCCCAAAAAGTTGGGAACTGCATCGACCTTGTTTTAATGTAAAAGGAGTACTTGTTGAGGGGCCAAATTTTAACGTTTACAAACTTTACACACAAAAATTATTTCAAAATAAGTGCAGTTAGTAGCCGTCTTTTTTAGATGGGTATATTTGATCAATCAGATAGTGGGGTTTAGCTTTTTTTGCTATTTGCTATTTGCTATTTGCTATTTCACGATAGCAGGCATTATTAATTATTCATTAAACACGATAAAAGGGAACATTATTCATTAACCGCTATTTAGGCAACTTCACTATAAAAGACAACTTCCCACATTGACGCTTAGCAACTGTATAATCTTTTTCGTATCGATACTTAGCTGCCGTTCTTTCTGCTCGAACCAATAACGACATATCCTTGATCGTTGATTTATATTCATCTGCTTCCGCAAAAACTACCTTTCCACTTTGATCGACGCAAAGATTGATCACCACTTTTCCCGTTTGTTTAATCAGTCCATCTAATTTCGCCCGATGAATTACTTTTCGAGTCAATAAACCATTGCCATCAAAATCATCTCCGCTGTCTCCAGAATCTCCTTGACCATCCGTATTAGAATCACCAGAGTCGCTACTGCCGCTATCTCCTTCTCCAGCAGAATCGCTACCCGGTCCCGTAGTTCCTGAATCGGTTACTTTACCACCACCGTCTCCGCTGGTTTTATTTTTTGAAAAATAATCGCTGATCTTATCTTCTGATTCTTCAGCCACTTCTTCCATTACTTCTGTGATTTCTGGCGTTACCTGACTCACTTGTGCATCCGAAGAAATCTCTCCAATCATCTCCGCTACTTCCATATTTATTTCGTTAGAAGGACTCGTTAGTACTGGCTTTTTAGAAGGAACTTTTAGAGGCTCTATTTTAGCCATTGGTTTAGGACGAGGCGTTGGTTTCTCCACTGGCTTTTCAACCGGTTTTTCCACTGGCTGTGCTGCTGGAGGAGGAGGCGTCTCGACCGGAGATTCTTTGATCGCACTAGACTGTCGAGTCGAAGAACGTTCGGAAGAAGCCGTTCGTGTAAACTTTTTAGGTTTTTCAAATTGAATTTCTACCACCTTATCAAACTGTTGTCGTGCCTGAATCTTTCCAGTCATGAAAGGTAGAATGAAAAAGAGTAGTAATAGCAATAAGATCAACGTAGACCAACGACGAGCTTTGCGTTCGGTTTCTTTTTGTTTCTTCTTACCAATTTCGTCTGCGATCATTATAAAGTATCTTTTTGTTAGTGCTTGTTGTTAATCCAATTGGAACGGTTTCAAAAACTGTGTCTTTGGCAGCCCGCACCTTGTATTCCTAAAGGAAGAAGGCCAACGCGCTGACACAGTTTAACAGAACGATCTCATCGGGTGACTAGACATCCGGTTTTTCCAGATTCCCAAATATAAATATTTATTACAATATTTAGACCCGAATTTAAGTGATAAGTTTAGTTGCCGATCATACTATTAGACATTTTTTCCATTTGCGGCCTCCCAGCCTCCTAAAGGAGTGGCATCAAGCCCGCAAATGTCCAATAGTATGATCTAATACAATTAAAACGAACAAGGTACCCTGTAAAATTATATATTTGGTGGATATTTCTGTAATTAGATGTTTTATCTGGATAAAATAAGTAGATAATGAATAATGTAATCAGTATTGAAAATCAGCACTTTACTGCCAAAATTGACTTAAAAGGTGCGCAGCTAGCAAGTTTAGTTAAAAAATCCACGAATTACGAATATATCTGGCAAAGAGACCCTAAATATTGGACAGATTCGGCCCCAAACCTATTTCCCATCGTTGGACACCTAAAAGACAATAGCTATCAATACCAACAAAAAACCTATCAGATGGCCAAGCATGGAATCGTGCGACACGAGCCTTTTACGGTCACTAAAAACGGAGTTGATCATTGTCAACTGTCCTATCAAGATAGCCCGAAATCACGGACCGCCTATCCTTTTAAATTTACCTTGCTACTTGATTTTACCTTGACGGAAAATGGTTTGGATGTAAGATATACCATCAAAAATCAGGACGAGAAAATAATGCCCGTTGGACTCGGATATCATCCTGCCTTTGCAATTGATACGGAAAATTTTGTCCACGATGATTACGAAATAGTTTTTAATAAAAACGAAGACTTAGATCTTTATGGATTGGTAGATAATTACTTCGGCCTTCGCCAAAAAGATTTTTTTAAAGGAAATATCATTCCATTGACGCCTACACTTTTTGATCAAGATGCCTTGGTTTTTACCGATATAAAATC
>CALGJS010000325.1 GCA_937927835.1 uncultured Saprospiraceae bacterium
TTCGTCAAATTGGATATTATAAGAATATCCACCTTTGAAATCTACGCCTAATTCGAAACCACGTGTAAACATAGATACTAGACCAGCTAAGATGATAATAGCAGAGAACATATAAGCGATCTTACGTTTTCCTAACCAGTCAATGCTTAAGTTAGAAAAAGCATCTTTAGAGAACCCAGTCCAGAAAGTCATGTTATTTCCTTTCTCCGTCCACCAGTTGATCATCAAACGTCCAACAAGTACCGCAGTAAATAGAGAAGAAATTACCCCAATGATCAGGATAACTGCAAAACCTTTAATTGGTCCAAGTCCGAAGTATGCTAATACACAAGCTGTTAAGATGGTCGTTACGTTGGCATCAATGATCGCAGAATAAGATTGTTGGAAACCATCTTTGATGGCTGCAAGTGTACTCTTACCTTCTCGAAGTTCCTCTCGAATTCTTTCGTAGATGATTACGTTGGCATCCACCGCCATACCAATGGTAAGGATGATACCCGCAACACCAGGTAAAGTAAGTACGGTACCAAAGTTGGCTAAAGCTCCTCCGATAAAGAATAAGTTCGCAAGTAGAGCAATGATTGAAACGATACCACCGCCACCGTAGTAAGCGATCATAAAGAACAATACTAAGCCCAAACCAATAATCATAGAGTTAAGAGAACGGCTAATGTTTTCAGCTCCCAAGGAAGGTCCAACTACCTGCTCTTGAATGATTCTTGTCTGAGCTGGTAATTTACCAATCTCAAGGAACTTTGCTAGGTCATCTCCTTCTTGCTGTGAGAAGTCTCCTGTAATAGCAGAGTTACCACCCGTAATCGCTCCGTTTACACTAGGAGCACTTACGATTTTATTATCCAAAGAGATCGCAATTTCTCGGTTATTGTCCTGAGCTGCTTCTGTGGTAATCTGTCCCCATTTTCTAGCCCCTTCACCGTTCATTTGTAGGGATACCGTAATTTTACCTGTAGAAGGGTCCGGATTAGAAGTTGCACTAGTTACCACATCTCCTTCAAGTAGGGCTTTGCCTTGACGAGTAGCTTTGATTGCATACAACTCATACATTGGTTGTGCATTTTCTTCTGACAAGTAATCGATATTAGAATAACCCCACATGAATTTTACATCCTTTGGAAATAAAGCTTTAATGTTTGGTTGATCTAAGTATTTGTTAATTCGATCGATTTTGTTTTTTGCAGCCACACCTACAACCGTAAGTGGGTAGTTGATACCCGCACCAGTTTGACCATTTAACTGTAGTAGGCTTAATAATGGTCCACCGCTATTTAATGGGTTGGCAACGTTACGAATCGTATCTTGGTAAGAAGTCGAATCAGTAATGTTACCGTTATCGTCATAGCTATAATTGAATTTAGTTTCTACTGTGAAGTCTGCTGCAGCATTGTCTGTGTTTCCACCGATAACACCTAGCTTACGATCTGCTTCTTGGAAACCCCCTAGGATATTAACATTGTCATTGATTCGGTAAGTCTTCCAAAATTCAAGCTTTGCAGTTCCTACTAAGAAACCACGTGCACGTTCTGGATTAGAGATCCCAGGTAATTCTACCAAGATCAAATCACGCGCTGCATCCAAAGAAACGTTTGGTTGAACAACACCCAATTCGTCAATTCTTTCTTTCAATCGCTTATAAGTAAGACTAACTGTTTCTGTAGCAGTCTCACGAAGCAATACGATGATATCTGCGTTTGAGTTTTTTGTACCAATTTCTTCTTTTAGTGCTCCACGAGAGAAGATATTACGTAGCGAACCATTAGGAGCTACTTTTTTATATTCATCTGCAAATAAGCTAATAAAATCTGCTTGAGAATTGGCTTGTGCTTTTTCAGCGTTGTCTAGCGCAGCGATAAAATTAATATCATTGCTATTACCAGAAACTGTTTTGAGGAAGTCTTTCAGGTCCACCTGAAGTACTACACTCATTCCACCTTTTAGATCAAGTCCAAAATTGAGTTGAGCATTTTTCAAATCTTCGTACGTATACTTTTTTAGCATTGGAATACTAAAAATCACCTCGCTGGACATAGAGTCCAAGTAAGCACTTCTGGCCGCAGAGATTACCTCATTTTTTTCCGCTTGACCAGCGACATTAGCTGCGAGCGATTGTGCGTATGATTCTGCATTTTTCTCTACTTTTGCAGTTGGCAATAAGTAGAAATACTGCAATAGGCACATGAGGGTTAACACCACCAGGAAGAACTTAATAATACCTTTACCTTGCATTGTTTAAAATTTAGTTGGATTTATGGAGACTTTTGAACTTTTCTATGAATTTGTAAAAAAATAAAGCTTGAAAATTAATGACTTACATATTATATTCTCAATTTATTTTTAAACAACTTCATATTATACATAAAGTCTATTGAAAAAACGGTGCAAATATAGAAATTATAACTGATAATTGCTGGTTTTACCGTATAATTGCATGAGTTAATGAACTATTAGCCATCTTAATCATTTAATAATTTACGATGTGTTTTTCCAATAGTTTTGGTTTACACTAATTTATTAATCTTTTTTTGGACGAAAGTTCACATTATCAACTAAATAATTTACTACAAATGGGTTTATTTTCATTTTTAAAGAATGCCGGATCAAAGGTATTGACCAAAAAGGCAGCTGCTGAGATCAAATCTCCTGAAATCAAAGCGATGGAAGAGGAGTTATTCCGAAAGCAAAAAATGTTTTTATTAAAAAGTGTCGTAGATAACACTGGAATTAAGGTCAAAAACCTTGAATTGGACCTCAACGATGATACCGTTACTGTCTACGGACAGGTAAAAAAGATGGCAGATAAGGAGCGTCTGATCCTTTCTCTAGGAAATGTAGGTGGAATCGCTTCTGTTGATGACAGAATAAGTGTGGACAAAGAAGAGCCTGCTGCTGAATTCTATATCGTAAAAAAAGGAGACAGCTTATCTAAGATTGCTAAGCGTTACTACGGTGACCCAATGAAATACAAGCAATTATTCGAAGCTAACAAGCCTTTATTGAAAGACCCAAGTAAAATCTTTCCTGGCCAGCAAATTCGTATCCCGAAGCTGTAGTTAGCTTAAAATCTAATAAATAGTCAAAAAAGCCCGATTTTCTCCTTGAAAGTCGGGCTTTTTGAGTTTTTGAAACTGAATGATGTCTTTTTTTAATGCTTTTTGGGTTTAAAGTGGAGTTTTTGATCAAATATTGGTTTTATATGGATTAAAATTGATCCTTTTTTAAGTGTGAAGTGGGAATTTGATGTGAATTATAGGTTAAACCTTAGCGGAAAGCGTAAAAAGGAAATCAAATAAATAGAGATTGTTCGATAGCTATTTTTTAATCAAAATAGATATGATTTAAGAATAAAAAAAATACTGTGATCTCTCTGAGATCATCATCTCCTCATCATATTTGTTTCTACTGGCTTTTTGCTCTATTCGATCGCAATTGAAGAGGGCAAAAAGCCAGTAGCAAAAAGCAAGAAGCAAAAATCCCTTAGCCAAATAGAATGAAATAGTCGCTAGAATCCTTGAATTTAGTTTAAATCCTAACCTAACCCTATTTTTTCAAGAATTTCTCCCAAAAGACTGCCAACTCCCCATATTTTTGCCCCATCCACTCTGGACAGCTAAAACAACCAGGCAAATACCCATTTTTCCCCGGTTGCTGCGGAAAAATCCCAATTTGATTGCTAAATAGTGGGTTATCTGAAATAATAAGATCTGCTAACGCGACTCGTCCATCCAAAGGCCAGCGCGTAATACCGCTGCTAATCCACTTCGTCGGAGATACACCAAAAACAATACTATCTGCCTGAATCGAATAGACCCCAGCCGGCAAACTGCGAAATAGAATCGGATCTTTTATGGAGATTTGAGGCTGATGACTGGAGATTTCTACCTCTTTTAGGAAAAAAATAAGCGGAACCGCAGCCCGAGAGGGTGGTGCTACCGTTCCGCTTTCTGATGGCAAGCTGGTATCTTTAGGTAAATTGGTCGCCGTTTCCGACTGACAACTCATCATCCCTAATAGAAAACCCAGCCATATTATCCATTTCAATATCCATTTCGCCATAAAGCGAAGATAAGAAATATAAGAATTAGAATTAGAATAGGAATTAGAATTAGAATGCGTTCTATCGAGAAGGGTCACTATCAGCAAATTCTCTAATTCCCATTCCCATTCCCATTCCCATTCCCATTCCCATTCCCATTCCCATTCCCATTCCCATTCAATCCTCTATTCATTCAACGACCAATCATATTCATTATAACTAATCTTGGTATTTCCGTTTACCCTGCTGTATTTTGCGAGATAATCGTTCAAATTCCCAAAATCTACTGCATACCACTCAAAAATCTTTGAAATAGTAGCCGATTTGCTGCTAATCGTATTATAACTGTTATCATTGATAAATGCTTTGGTACGTTTTTCTAGT
>CALGJS010000326.1 GCA_937927835.1 uncultured Saprospiraceae bacterium
GTATCTTTTATATCAGGTAATAAAATAAGGTACTTTATTGTACTTGTTTGCTTATCCAGAAAATTAGGCTACAATGACCTATTAATCTGGGTACGTTTTTAGGACGTACGAATTTCTGCAAAGATACAGGAAAATTAAGAAATTTAGCTTAAATCATCCGGATATCCTTAAAAATCAAGCAGGATATATTTTATAAAATTTATTCAAAACTATCTTAAAGTCCTATTTCCAAACCCACTATTTTCTTACTACCTTTGTGAAAACTGGAGTTGTGGCTTATTTTACGGCCAAAAGCTTCACTCGTATCTTTTATAATGATGCGGTAATATTTGAGTTAGTGAGTATATATATGTGCCCGTTAGCTTGTTTGCCTGTTAGCTAGTTAGCTTCCCTTATTCGTAAAATACGTTAGAGGGAAGCTAACTAGCCAACCAGCAAACTGGCTAACCAGCAAACTGGCTAACCAGCAAACTGGCTAACCAGCAAATCTTGTTAATCACTCGTCTTTTAAATAAAAAATTACCGATCCATTTTTTTAAACTCACATATTTTGGCAAAAAAAGAGAAAACAAAAACACGCAATAAGAAGGTTACTCCACTCATGAAACAATATGGTGATATCAAGGCAAAATATCCTGATGCCATCCTCCTTTTTCGAGTAGGTGATTTTTACGAAACCTTCGGTGCCGATGCGGTTACTGCCTCCCGGGTTTTGGGTATTATTTTGACCAAGCGAAATAACGGTGGTAGCGATATAGAATTGGCTGGTTTCCCTCATCACTCTATGGATACTTATTTGCCACGACTGGTTCGAGCAGGTTTTCGAGTAGCAGTTTGTGAGCAATTAGAAAAACCTTCTAAAGAGAAAAAAATTGTCAAACGCGGTGTGACTGAATTGGTTACTCCGGGTGTAACGACGAGCGATAAAATTCTAGATCATAAAACCAATAATTTCTTAGCGGCTTTGAGTTTTGGAAAAAAAGAACGGGTGGGTGTTTCTTTTTTAGATTTAAGTACGGGAGAATTAATGGTGGCCGAAGGAGGTATTCCTTTTGTTGATAAGTTACTACAAAGTTTTCAACCTTCTGAAATTATTTTTTCCAAAAACAATACTAAAAACTTTACCGAAACTTTTGGAACGCGGTTTTATACCTACCCACTTGATGACTGGATTTTTACAGAAGATTTTACACAAGAACAATTGCTGAATCATTTTCAGGTAAAATCGTTAAAAGGTTTTGGTGTAGATGATTTATCTTTGGCGCATCAAGCAGCTGGTGCGAGTCTGCATTATTTGGCGACGACCGAAAATAATAATGTCAAACACATTACACGGATTAGCCGTATTCAAGAAGACCGTTATGTTTGGTTGGATCGATTTACGATTAGAAATCTCGAATTGATTTATAGTCCTCATGAAACGGGGGTACCATTAATTGATATTTTGGATAAAACGATTTCACCAATGGGTGCCCGCTTGTTGAAAAAATGGGTGGTCTTGCCGTTGTGTTTACCAGCTGCGATTCAAAGCCGTTTAGATACGGTAGAATATTTTACGAAGGATTCCGAATTTCGAGAAGTGATTGCCGAAGGAATTCAAGAGATTGGAGATTTAGAACGATTGATTTCCAAAGTACCGCTCGGGAAAATTAATCCACGCGAAATCATTCAGTTGTCCAAAGCAAGTCAAGCCATTGGTCCGATTAAGGAAGCTTTGACGACCGCCAAAAGCCCGGTGCTATCCCAACTTGGTGAGCAGTTAAATCCTTGTCCTGAAATCATTGAAACGATTCAAAAATATTTACAACCTGAACCTCCGGTCAACCTGCATAAAGGCGGTGTGATGGCGGATGGATTAGATGAAGAGTTGGATGATTTACGGCATATCGTCAAAAATGGTAAAGATCTTTTATTAGAAATTCAGCAGACCGAAGCGAAGCGTACGGGGATTGATAATTTGAAAATAGGCTTTAATAATGTCTTTGGCTATTATTTAGAAGTAACCAATAAATACAAAAATAAAGGATTAATTCCGGAAGATTGGACACGGAAACAAACGCTGACCAACGCCGAAAGATATATTACCGAAGAGCTTAAAAAATTAGAAGCAAAAATCTTAGGTGCCCAGGAAAAAATTCTAGTAATCGAAGATAGGTTATTTGAAGCGCTTGTTTTAAAACTAGCGGAATTTATCCCACCGATACAAAAAAATTCTAGCAGTATTGCACGACTCGATTGTTTATTGGCTTTTGCCAATGTTGCGCTTCGAAATAATTATTGCAAACCAACGGTGGATGATTCCTACGTCGTTGATATCAAAAGTGGCCGTCATCCGGTGATTGAACAACACTTGGATTTGGGAGATGCTTATGTTCCCAATGATGTGTTTTTGGATAATGACGAGCAGCAAGTAATGATGATTACGGGACCTAATATGGCGGGTAAATCGGCGCTCTTGCGTCAGACTGCGTTGATCTGCTTGATGGCACAGATGGGAAGTTTTGTCCCAGCAGCGTCGGCTAGAATTGGATTGATTGATAAGGTGTTTACGAGAGTAGGAGCGACGGATAATATCAGTTCTGGAGAATCTACGTTTATGGTGGAAATGAACGAGACGGCGAGTATCATGAATAATATTTCTGATCGTAGTTTGATTTTAATGGATGAAATTGGACGAGGAACGAGTACGTATGATGGGATTTCTATTGCTTGGTCGATTACGGAATATTTGCATAATAATGGGACATTCCGACCGAAGACTTTATTTGCTACGCATTATCATGAGTTAAATGAATTGGCGAATAAATTTGAACGGATTAAAAACTGGAGTATTGCGACCAAAGAATTGGATCATAAAGTTATTTTCCTACGGAAATTAGTTCCGGGGGGAAGCAATCATAGCTTTGGTATTTATGTAGCAAAAATGGCTGGAATGCCAAAGTCCGTGGTAGAACGAGCACAATATATTTTGAGCCAACTGGAGCAAAAATCAATTCAAACAGAAGGTGCGCCATCTGATGTTCCAACTAAGAAGCATGAAAAAGGTGCGATTAAAAAGCAACTGGAAAAGATGTCCGCTACGCAGATGCAATTAAACATTTTTGAATCAACGGATCCTACCTATGCGAAATTAAAAGAAATGCTGGAAGCGTTGGATTTGAACGGAATGACACCGATTGAGTGTATGATGAAGCTAAGCGAGTTGAAGAATATTTTATGAGTTAAGTATTAGTTTATGAGAAATTAAGGGAATAAAGGATTTGCTGGTTAGCCAGTTGGTTATTGGCTTGTTGGCTTTCTTATAATGCGGTAGGTGTAAACTATTATGTATTAAAATTAACTATTCCAGTTGCTTATTTTTCAACCTCAAAAGTAACTTCAAAAGCAAAAAGTACCAAATGAGGAACAATGTTTTTTAAAAGAGAATAATTCTGCTATACAAGGCTGTCAACAAAATGATAGATAAGGCAATTCTTTAGGAAAATGCGATAGAAGTGTTTGATTTTGCAGTTGAGGTTGTGCTTGCGCTTGAGATTTTTATCTCACCTTTCTTTAAAACTCAACTTTTACAAAGTATAAAAATGCCAGAGTCTCTATCATTGACTAATTGACAATTCAACTTTAGTGACTCTGGCCCACCTGATTTGGTACTTGTCAAACCAAATCTACTTTGTACAGTTTACTAAAATTTCATCTCTTAAAAATAAGATCGTAAAATAATAGCAGGTGTTGTTTTCAAGAACTTTGGTTTTTTGAAGTGAGAACTTTAGATAAGTTCCTAAACAAGTTTCTCAAATGTAGGAATTTTAATTAGAATCTTTTAGCTAATAGTACAAAAAGGGGAGAAGGTTTAACGATATTCATCACTAATTGCCATCCCTTAATCAATTTTGAGAATTATTTGCCCGAATTATTTTTTACCCAAATGGTTATTTCTTTTAAAACTTCTTCAGAAAAAGTTTCTTCCAATAATCCATATTCGCTAACCAATCCAGTTTCACAACTTTGAAATAAGTGATTGAGGTTTGGAAATTGCTTTGTGGAGAAACGAGTATTTCCTCCTTTTGTCAATGCCGCTTCTATAGCTTCAAGATTTTCCTTAGCTGGAACTTGTAAGTCTTTTCCGCCATTGAGGGCCAGGACGGGAACTTGCACTTTTTGGAGGACTAGGGTAGGATCGTGCTTGATAAAATTCATCATCCAAGGACTCGATAGTTGATTAGCTAGACT
>CALGJS010000327.1 GCA_937927835.1 uncultured Saprospiraceae bacterium
TGATAAAAATGGTCAGCTTGTACTGGTCAATGAACCCGAAACTCTCCGAGGTGATGCGAAAGAGGTTTTTACGGAAAACCTCAAAGAACCAGAAAACGTAAAGTGGATTAAATTTAAAATAAAAAATAATTCACTTTCTCGAAAGAACTTTTATGTAGTTGGTCCTAAAAAAGATGGTAGTCGTTTTAGTTATGGTTTTCCGATGATGCCGGGAGCGACTCGAAATGAGGATTGGACGGTAGGCAGTAAAATTTATAAAGTATCCAAATTGGGTCTCCGTAAATTATTGGTGACTATAAAGGCAGAAGATGAAAATCAAACGGTTAAATTATTTAAATAATGCGAAATAGGAGTTAAATTTCTAATTTAGAACAAAAAAGGGCTTTGGAAGACGCTTCTTGCTTCTTGCTCCCCTCTATCGCGCGCGATAGAGGGGAGCAGCAAATATATCCCAGACTTAATTGGAAGATGATGTTTCTTTGATTCGTATAAATGGATAAACCCGATAACGGTTGCCGTTATCGGGTTTGATTTTACCCTTTATTCTGCTTTCCTTTGTTGGTGTATGGATATTATTTATGTGAAAAATCAGGCAATTGACAAAGCACGCTGGGATGCGACTATCTCAGCGGATCAGCAGGGGTTGCCTTATGCATATAGCTGGTATCTAGATCAGGTGGCGGCTGGACAGTGGGATGCGTTGATCTCGCCCGATTATCAGTACGTGATGCCACTACCATGGAATAGAAAAATCTTTGGTATTCAACAAATATTTACACCCCTGCTGACGCAGCAACTAGGCATCGCTGGCCCAGGTTTATCGGAGAACATCACGATTGATTTTTTAAATAGTATTCCTACTAAATTTAAAAAAATAGTTTTTCCACTTAATCAAAAAATTGAGCATCCCAGATGCCGCACAAAAACTAATCTAGTCATTTCTCTTTTCGATGATTACGCAAAAATTCAAGAAGGCTATAAAAAAAACCTGGTAAGAGGTATTCGTACCGCAGATAAAAAAACGAGTATCAACGAAAGTCTTTTAATCGAAGACTTATTAACATTCTACCAACAAACGCTTAAAAGTCAACTACATTTTTCAGAAAAAAACTGGCAAACTATTCGTCAACTCCTCCAATCTGCTAGCGAACAACTTGAAACATTGATGCTAGAAGTCCGAAACGAAAACGGGCAAAGACTCGCACTCGGTATTTTTCTAATCACTAAAAAAAGAATTGTTTACTTGATGGGTTGTGCTAACCAAGAAGGTCGAAAAAAATTCAGTAGCTCTTTTATTCTAGATACCGTCATCAAGCAATATGCAGGTACCAATCGCATCTTCGACTTTGAAGGTTCAGACATTTCGGGCGTATATAAATTCTTTAAAAGCTTCGGTAGCAAAGAGGCGAATATTTCTATTTATGAAAAAAATGAACTACCGTGGTTGGTGAAAGAGGTCATGAAAAGGAGGGGGTAATGAAGAATTAGAGAGGTAATGAAGAATTTTTTAATGAAGAATTAATAATGCCCGCGATCGTGTAACGCGATAAAAGAGCAGTGCTTCTTTCTTGTTTTTTCATTTTAAATTACAGAGGAAAATGTTAATTTTTGTACTCACCAAATTTTCTTTCAATTAGGTCGTTTTGGATTTAGTTAAAAACATGGACCATTTAAATTAAAAATAATAAACCTTCCTAATTCAAAACGAATGAAAAATATCATAAGCTTCTTAATAATCTCATTTTGTGTTTCTAGCAACCTCTTTTCCCAAGTTGAATTTGGCATTATGGCGGGACCAAATTTTTCAAATGTTCGATTTATACAAGATAGTGATTTTGACGACACGGGCAGTAACGAAAGTCAAGATTACCGACTAGGAGTCCATGCAGGTTTTCTCTTAGATGTAAAACTTAATAATCATTTTTCTATTGAATCAAATATTTTATACAACCTAAAAGGATATGATTATACGGATCAGTTTACTAATGAAAACGGCAAAGTTTCCTTACATTGTATTACCTTGCCTATTGCAATGGGTTATCAGATTTTCCCTAACACTACCTTACAGCTAGGTCCAGAAATTAGCTATTTAGCATCCTCTAGAATTAAGATAGGAGATATCAATCAAGATGCTTCTAATATTTATTCTAAAAACTTTAGTCTTTCAGCCTTGGCAGGAATTAATTATGCAATCACTGATCACTTGGAATTAGGAATTAGATACAGCCACGGTATTACCCGAATGAACAAGGAGAATTTGATCACTATAACGGATGATAATGGTGCTGCATTAGGTGTAATTGATCTCAAGACAAAAAGTCGTACTTTTCAGTTATCGATGAGATATAAGATTTAATTAATAATTTTTTAATGAAAAATTAATAATGCCCGCGATCGTGTAACGCGATAAAAGAGCATTATTAATTATTCATTATCCCTTATTCATTAACTATTAATTAACTCTGCCTCCACTCCACTCACAACTTCCACAGCCTGTTCGTAGACTTCTTGCATGGCGCTAGAATTATCTTTTCCAGCGAACAACGCCATCTCACTGGTTTTGATGATGTGAATAAATTGTTGAATCGGTGTCTCAGAGACTTTCAGTTCGAGCAATTTATCACGAACATTATCTTTACTCATTTTAGAAAAAGGAATATTTAGTTTATCAGAGACGTAGTCCAACATTGCTCTAGATACCTCATCATAAAATTGACGACTTTTATTTTCTTTTAAAAAATTGTTTGCCGTTTCCAATCTTTTCAAAGCGACTTTATTAGCTCTTTGTCGGCGTAGTGCTTCGGTATCTACATTTGATAATTTGAACTGATGTCGTTTATAAAAGTAAGCACCACCCAATAACAAAAGAGGCAATCCTAATAGAATATAAAAAAGAGGTGACCCAAAAATTGGTGTAGATTTTTTCTGCCAACTAGCAGTTGTTGCGATTCCACGAAGCGTGGCCGTTACTTCTTCGTCTTTAGGAATGACCGCTTTGGATTGATCACCCTGAGCAATAGCGATCGCTAATGGTTCGCTT
This sequence comes from uncultured Saprospiraceae bacterium, assembly GCA_937927835.1. Classification (GTDB taxonomy): domain Bacteria; phylum Bacteroidota; class Bacteroidia; order Chitinophagales; family Saprospiraceae; genus JALZUU01. The sequence continues at coordinate 3,041 of CALGJS010000327.1, forward strand.
TCCAGTGTTATATACCGCAAGCTATCTACATCGTAATAAGTAAACTTTGGCTTTAACTTAAATTGTCCTGGATATTTTGGAGTAATCAAGTAATCAAAAATTTTCTTACCTACAAAACGTCCTTGTCGTGGAACGAGCGCATTTTCATCTACTACTTTTGTATCAAAGATTTCAAAACTATCTCCTAACATCAAATCTGGCGCTTGCACCAATTTAAGATCTCCATCTCCACTAACAGAAAGTTGTACCGAGAACGCATCGTTGGTATTGATTTGTCGACTGTTTGTCCGAGCCTGCATCGAATAGCGACCAACTGCTCCAGAAAAACTTGCAGGTGGATTATCGGGTAAATCACGAACATTGATGTTGAGCATTTCGGTTGAAACCTGAATTCTAATTAAATCCGGATAGGAAAAAATACTACGACGGCGTTTGGTTTGATTAGGGGAAGCTACTGCTACTTGCATTCTTAGTGGTGGAATTTCTAGGATCCCTGCCTGCTGCGGAAACAGTGCTACTTTTTTAATGATCTTGGTACTATATTGAATTTCATCGATTACTTCTTTAACAACCTGACTATTGTAGGAGCGTAATTCTTCTGCAAAAAACCCAGCATAATCTAATTCATTTACTGGACTATAATTTTCAACTTGTTGGGTCGTATAAATTTTATAATCTAAAATGATCTGCTCTCCTACTCTAGCTTCTATCGAAGAAGGAATCGCTTTGATGTAAATTTGTGTTTCTATTTGTTCTTCTAGTTGCTGCTGAGTAGTTGCTGTATTGTTTTTTCCTTTAACTACTTCTACTTGTATTGGCTTAGTCTTATATTTTTTCCCATCTACGTTGATACTCGCAGAACCTACCGTAAATTTTCCAATCTTTTTTGGTTGTAAATTATAGCTATAAGTGAGTGTTCGAGACCATTTTCCATTAAAAGAAGAAGTGCTAATCGATTGATTGGGGCCACTTAGAAGGTTGAAATTTTTAAAAGCTGGTGGTCGAAAATCCTTCCCTTGTCCATTTTCTAACGTAAAACTGACTTCAAAATAGCCGCCTACCACTACCTGACGAGCATCCGTACTAGCGGTAAACGTTACAGGCTGTTGGGCCAACAATCCTGTTGATACCAAAACACAAATGAATAAAATTATATTTTTAGCGTGCTTAATACTCATAATTTATAGGTCTTACGCTTTTTCTTTTTCGGTTTTTGTTTTCCTTTTGGCGCCGGTACACTCGGCATGCTGGGCATTCTCAATTCAGGCATGCTAAAAAAATCATTATCCCAACCAAAGGAACGTGTCTTTCCTGGATTTTTCTGAATAATCCCATCTGGATTTGGCAATACGATTATTTCTAAAGGCTCCGTAAAAAGGTCTCCTTCTTCTATTTCAATCTTGGCAGGTGGGATAAAAAACGTTCCTACCTCTTTGGCTTCTAAAAAATAAGAATAGGTGATAGACTGATTTACTACTCCATTGGTCATCATCATGCTAGAAGACATATTGGGTCCTGCCACCACCATAAAATTTTCGAATACGGGTGGTGTGAAATTTTGGCTACTTCCATTTTCTAGTTTAAAAGAAACTTGCAATTGATTGCCTATTAATAAAGTATCAAAGGGTACACTGACAACAAAAGAGGCTTCTTGACTTCGTCCAGTTAAAGCCAAACCAATAAACGCAATGAGTAGAAATATCTTTTTCATTTTTTTAAAAACCTTTAAAATGTTAGACTTTATTCAATGACCTTTTCTATCGTAAACATTATTTACATAACTGGCTAATCGTAAAGCAAAATCAAAAAATCCGTATATCAAAAAATCTGCACATCAAGTACTACCAATCCTTCCCAGTCGATGTTTTTTTACCTTTCATTTTTCGCATTTTCTCCTGTACTTTTCGTTCTTCTTCATCCATTACTTGGAGTAATTTTTCTGCTTCTTCTTTATTCATATCTCGCTCTTCCGGTTGCGCTTCTTGCTCTTTTTGTTCTTCTTGCTTCTCCCCTTCTTGATCTTGTTGTTGCTGGTCTTGTTGCTGTTGATCTTGATTTTGTTGTTGATCTTGATTTTGTTGTTGCTGCTCCTGATCTTCTTCGTTCTCTTCTTTATTTTGGTCTTGCTGTTGTTGGTCTTGTTGCTGTTGTTGTTGCTGCTGTTGTTGTTGCATTCGTCGCATCGCTCTAGATAAGTTCTTTTTGGTATCCATATCATCGGGAGCGATTCTCAAAGAGTTTTTATATGCTTCTACACTTTTATCGAATTCCTGTTTTTCAAAATAAGCATTACCAAGATTATGAAAAGCATTGGCGCGCATCCCCGGATCGAGGGAAGAACTAGCCGCAGCTTCAAATTGAGGAATCGCTTCTTCATAACGTCCTTGTTTATAAATCGCGTTCCCAAGATTGTATTTTGATTGAGCAGCATTTTCCTTTTCCAATGCTCGTCGATAATTAATTTCCGCATCACTATATTCTCCTTGTTCATAAGAATTGTCTCCAAATCGCAAAGACTTATGAGCAGTCTGCGCAGCGATCGGTCCGCCTATTCCAAAAATAAATAAAGCAATCATTGCACAAATTCGCACAAAACTGAGTCGATTAAGGCCCTCTTTTTTTAATACTTTTTTCATTGCAAAATATTTAAGAAAATAAATCTTTCCCTTTCAGCAATTTATTTTTCTTATAAGAAATAAAGAATTCAACAACTAAAAACAGGAGTGCAAAACCGATGAAAATTTGAAAATAGCTTTCGTATTCACTAAACGATTTTTGTTCTTGTTCTTTTTTTTCTAATTGATCAATTCGATTCCGAACGGCTGTAATAATTTTATCCTTGGCCGTGATGTTATAATAGTTTCCATTTCCCGCTTTCGCCAAACCTTCTAACATCTCTTCGTTTAGTTTACTATAAACGGTATTTCCACTTTCATCTTTTTTAAAGGTACTACGTCCCCCTGCATAAATTGGAATCGACGCGCCTTGTGATGTTCCTACTCCAACCGCAAATATCTGTAATCCATTATTCCGAGCTTCTTCGGCCCGTTCTATCATTCCAGGTTCGTGGTTTTCTCCATCTGTTATTAGAATGAGTGCTTTGTGATGTTTATTGTCTTCTTCGAAAGAACGTTCCGCTAAATCAATTGCATCTTTGATCGCTGTTCCTTGTACAGGCACCAAATTAGGATTCGCACTTTTGACAAATAATTGCGCCGCTGCATAATCAGACGTCAGTGGCATTTGCAAATAAGCATTTCCTGCAAAAATGATCAAGCCAATCCGTTCTCCTCGTAATCCATCGATCAATTGTAGCGTAAATTGTCGAGCCCTTTCCAGTCGATTGGGTTTCATATCTTGTGCTAACATACTATTGGAAACATCCAAAGCGATCAACACATCGGCACTCTTTAGTTTTACTTTTTCTTTTTTTGAACCCCACTGAGGATTTGCCCAGGCTACGATCAGAAAGGCGACCGACAATACCAAGAGTACAAACTTTACGATATGCTTATAACGAGAAACTTCTGGCATCAACTGTTGCAATAACTGATGATCTCCAAATTTTTCCAAAGAGCGGCGACGTGCTGCCCACATCCACCAAAAGATTCCAATTAAAATTGGAATCGCAATGAAAGCATACAAATGAATACTATGTTCAAATCTAAACATCTACTAGGGTATGGTTCTAAAAATCGTATATCTTAATAGTATTTCTAAAAAGATAAAAATCAACGCCGCCAAGGCGAAGTTGTGAAATATCTCACTATAACGTCTGATCGTCGTTACTTCTATTTTCGTTTTTTCCATCTGATCAATCAACGCATAAATCTGTTCTAGTTTCTCTGCAGAATCTGCTCGAAAATAACGGCCTCCCGTCATCTTTGCAATTTCGGTCAAAAGCGCTTCATCAATCTGCACCGTAGCCAGTCCAAAAATATATTGTCCATTACTTCGACGACTAACCGGAGCCAAAGCGCGACCACGAGAGCCTACACCTACCGTGTAAACTTTTACACCAAATTCACGTGCAATTTCTGCAGCAGTTTTAGGCTGAACATAACCAGCATTATTATCTCCATCCGTCAAGAGGACCACTACTTTACTTTTTGATTCACTATCTTTTAATCGATTAACTGCCGTTGCAAGTCCCATTCCAATCGCTGTTCCATCTTCGAGTAATCCACAATCTAATTCCGATAAAAATTGTTTTACAACGCCATGATCAGTCGTTAATGGACATTGACTAAAAGCTTCTCCCGCAAATACGACTAAGCCCAATCGATCAAAACTCCTTTTCTCAACAAACTCAGAAGCTACCGCCTTACTCACTTCTAAACGATCAGGTTTAAAGTCTTGCGCCAACATACTACTCGACAAATCCATCACCATCATGATGTCGATTCCCTCTGCATTAATTTCTTCTTCTTTTAAAGTTCGTTGCGGTCGTGCTAGTGCGATCACCAACATCAAAAAAGCCAGTGCTCGCAAGATTGGTAAGATCACCCGCAATTTTCCTTTCCAAGAAGTAAGTCCTTTGATGGAATCCAAGGTAGAAACTCTTAGATTCGCATGGTGATCTGGACGTTGAAAATAATACCAAGCTCCTATCGCTGGCAAGAGCAAAAGCAGGATAAAAAAGATCGGATGAACGAAGCTAATATTACTGAGCATCTAAAATTTGGTTATAAAGATTTTTTTCTTTTTTAACAATGATACTTTTTGCAAGCATATCGTGAGCTGTTTGTTTTTTCTTGGAAAAGAAAAAAGGAACAAATGGGATAAAAAGGAAAACCATAGAAATTGTTTTTACTACAATCCTTATAACTCCATTTGAAAATTTAATATTATTCCCTTCGTAATCCTTGACACGAACACCTAATATTTTCTTCCCAATTGTATATCCTTTCTTAGACTCCATTAAAGCAAAATATAGACAAGCCAATAAAGCATAAACTATTAAACCACAAATTTTAACAATCACATAATTAGTGTTAGGGTTCTCTGTCCAATTAACTATATGCTCAGTAAAAGTCCAGACTACAAGAAACAGCACATTGAATAAAAAGAAATCAAAACAGTGTGCTAAAAACCTTCTTCCGAAACCAGCATACTGAACCTTCAAGTCTGTTGTTGTTGCCGTCGTTTCAATCTCTCCATCTTGCACTAATGACGTACCCTCAAACTGGTTACCTGAAACTGAAACCATATTTTCTCCATTCTCTGTCCCTTGATTTGTTGATATTACCGGAGCAGTAATAATTTTAGTTTTTCCAACAAATTTTTCTGCATATCCCATCAAGCGATCATGTGCTTCTACGGGCGGAGATGCTTTCGCAAATTTCACCAAATCCGCTAATTCTAACATTTCCCGTAATTTCCCTTTCCACTCGTCACTCAATCGGATGGGTTTTAAGTCACCTAAAATTTCATAGGTCGTTGATTCCAACGCAGAAATTCCATACCGATTTTCGAGATATTCTCTAACAATAAAAGTTAGTTGAGATTGATATTCTTTAATAGAACCATTCTGCCAAAGTTGCTGCGTTTTTAACGCTTGTAATTTTCTTTGAGCAATGATATGTGCTGGCTCTATAATTATTACTTTTTCTTTTGGTGGATTCTTTTTATTCTGTGCTCGTCGATAGAGGAAATAAATTAATCCTCCTATTAGACCAATTAGTAAAAAGACCAGTAACAAAGGTGCTACATCTTCGAAGGTCATCGCCTCCCGGTAGATCGGTTTGATCGGAGCAATTGCTACCGTATCTACCGCAGCCTCGGCTGGTCCTTCAGGCACTACATCGGCAACGTTGATGAGTAGTTCGTTGGTGGATACTTTGCTGGTAGCGCCATTTTTTGGAAAACTAAAAGGAATGGGTGGAATAAAAAAGCTACCCGTTTCAAAAACAGTGAAAACAATATTTTTTCGTACCGTAGTTTCACCGGCAATGGTCGTTGTATCCCAACTAGCTTGAGTGGTGATCACTTCGATATTTTCAGCTGCTTCTAATACCGTTAGATCAACATCGCTGATACTGATTCCAACAGGATAACTCGCCTCTAATTTTAGATTCATCTGATCACCGATCAACATTCGAGTACTATCCAAAGTAGCGCTCACCCGTACTTGGGCTGCTACGGAGGATATTCCTATCGACCAAAAAATCAGTATATAAATTAAGGTTCTGATCATTTTCTTCATCACTACCTAGTCCGCTTTTTAAAAAATTTCAGCAAGGCATTCACGTAAGATTCATCAGTACGAATACTTACGTGGTCGGTGCCACTTTGTAAAAAAGTTGATTTTAAATAATTATAATTTTCAATAAAGAAATCCCGATAACGATCTCGCACACGAGCCGAACCAGAATCTAACCAACGAACCGATTTTGTCTCAGGATCTAAAGCCCGAATCAATCCAACGTTGGGTAATTCTTCTTCTCGCGGATCATACATATGTACGCCAACGATATCGTGACGACGTGCTGCAATCCGTAAAGAATCTTCGTATCCTCGCGTAATAAAATCCGAGAGAATAAAAGCGATACTCCGTTTTTTGATCAGATTATTTAAATACTGTAACGCTATACTAATATCGGTTCCAGTTCCTTTTGGTTCAAAATTAAGTAGCTCCCTAATGATTCGTAAAATATGTTGTTTTCCTTTTTTAGGTGGAATATATTTTTCCACTTGATCGGTAAAAAATAGGACGCCCACTTTATCATTATTTTGAATAGCCGAAAAAGCGAGTACTGCACAAATTTCTGTCAAAATTTCATTTTTCATTTGCGATACCGTACCAAAAAAAGCGGAAGGACTCACATCAATCAACAACATCACCGTAAGCTCTCTTTCTTCTTCAAATACTTTGATATGTGCATCACCAGATCGAGCCGTAACATTCCAATCAATATTACGAACATCATCGCCGTATTGATATTCCCGTACTTCACTAAAAGACATACCGCGACCTTTGAAAGCACTGTGGTACTCTCCAGAAAAGATATGCTTGCTCAAGCCGCGCGTCTTGATTTCTATCTTTCGTACTTTTTTTAGTAACTCGCTGGTTTCCATATTTTTTTTTGGCTTTTGTCCGTTTGCTTTTGGCGCTCTTCTATCGCGTTTTTTTTTCACACAATAGAAGAGCGCCAATGGCCAACAGCAAATAGCTAACCGCTTATCAGTATTTTCCTTTTAGAAAATTTTGGATAATATTATTTTTTACAAAAAAGTCTTTTAATTTTTTATAAGGAATGGTTACGCTTTGTCGTCCATAAATCGGATGAAAATCGGTAGCGAAATAAATTCCTTCGGAACGAAAGTTAAATGCTTCAAATTGCTGGGTATCTAGCCATTCTACGAACTTCACATCTGTGGCATAGGCATGTTGTAGCATTCTATTTTTCATATATTTTTTGGCGTAAGCCACCTGATCAAAATCACTCTTAAAAATATCTTTTGCTAGAATTTCTTTACCTGTTTTTAGGTTGAAATTTAAATTTTGACTCTTAGTATTTTTGGTCCACGAACTAGAAAAGTGAATTTGTCCACTGATCAGTTCTTCATTGTAAACATCAATATCTGTCCAAGCATGAGATCGCAACATTTGTCGCATGGACGGTACCGGAATCTGTCGCATGGTCACGATTTCATTCATATATTTTTTACACTGGCTGTTCCAAGTCAACATGATTTTTTCTATCCAATTATTGAATGATTCATTTCGAGTTTTAGGATATAAAACATCATAACTTGTGGCATAATCTGCATACTCTTGACAACCTACGGAAAGGTCTACATCTGGATGAAAAGTACAAGTAATCTCCTTACCATTATTCTTCGTATAATTGGCGTTAAATTTATTTTTTTCATCAAAACTTCCCTCAATTTTTCCTTGTGGACGATTCATCTCATCTTTTATGGTAAGATAAAAATTATCAAAAGTATCGCTATAACCTTTTATTTTTCGAGTATTGGTTTTATTTAAAAAGATAAAAGTTCCCATCACTTTTCCAGCTCCATTTTTTTGTAAGATCATCTTGGCTTTATCTCTACCGATGTTTCCGCTGTAAGTTCTTACCCATTTATTATTACCACAATAAGAAGGAACTTCTATTCTATTTTTCACTTCTTCTAATCGTAACATTGATCCTAGATTGTTTTCTATATTTTGCCATTCTCCCCGAATACCCCATTCGGTATACTCTCCTTTAAAATAACCAGTCACCAATCCTTCCTCATCGTATTCCTGTAAGACCAATTTGTTCTTCTTTGCTTCGCCGACTAGATAAAAAACAGTTTTGCTACGCAGGTACTGCATCTCCCCTTTTATATTTTTTCCATCACCTGCTAGGGTAATGACCACATCATTCATATCATTAAATCTTCCTTTGTAGTATTTCACCCACTCTACGTTCTCTGGCTTCTCAAACAAGCCTAATACTGGCTCACCAGTCCAAAAGGTTTGAGCGGATAGCACTACGCTAAACAAAGAAAAAATTAAAATTAAAAAAGTATTATTACATTTCATCCCGCACTATTATTTAAAGGCCACTTTGTAAAAAACTATTTGAACAGATATCACAACCAAAACATTGAATAAATTCTTCTACCGTTAAGGTACCGCTACAGTGTTTAAAATTTTATCAATAATATCTTCTTGGGTGATTTCTTCTGCTTCTGCTTCGTAGGTCAAACCAATTCGATGACGAAGCACATCATGACAAATATTCCGAATATCTTCAGGAATTACATAGCCTCTTCTTTTCAAGAAAGCATAAGCTTTTCCGGCCATTGCAAGGTTGATACTAGCACGAGGTGAACCTCCAAAACTAATCAGTGGTTTTAGTTCTGCCAATCCATAAGCTTCTGGGTCACGCGTAGCGAAAACGATATCCAGAATATACTGCTCGATTTTTTCATCCATGTAAACTTTTCTAACCACCTCTCGAGCTTTTAGAATATCAGCACTGGAAATAACTGCACTGATTTTTGCAAAAGAGCGTTGCATATTACGACGGATGATTTCGCGTTCGTCTTCTTTATTTGGATAAGTAATTTTTACTTTGAGCATAAAACGATCCACCTGTGCTTCGGGTAGCGGATAGGTTCCTTCTTGTTCGATAGGATTTTGTGTGGCGAGAACGAGGAAAGGTTCTTCCAATTTAAAGGTTTCATTACCAATCGTCACTTGACGTTCTTGCATCGCTTCTAGCAAGGCACTCTGTACTTTTGCTGGTGCACGGTTGATCTCATCGGCCAAAACAAAGTTCGCGAAAATCGGTCCTTTACGGACTGTAAATTCGTTTTGACCAGGATTGTAAATCATCGTACCAATGATATCGGCAGGCAATAAATCTGGCGTAAAGTGAATTCGGCTAAATTTTGCATCAACGGCGGTAGAGAGTGTATTAATCGCTAAAGTTTTGGCAAGTCCTGGTAATCCTTCCAACAATACGTGACCACGGGACAACAATCCGAGCATAAGACGCTCGATCATATGGTGTTGGCCAACAATGACTTTGGCGGTTTCTTCGTTTAATTTTTCAACAAAGGCACTTTCAATGTATATTTGTTGATTAAGTGCTTCAATATCTACTGATTCTTGCATATTATATTTTATTATTGCTTTTCTGGTTTTGCATAAGGCATTCACAAACAAAAAGTCTGCTGCGTTGCTAGGTCTGCAAATTTCACATTTTTTTCCTAAAAACGGGTATAATTATACATCTGAATCTATTTAAAATGGAAGCATTGATTCCGCTTTAACTTAATATTAACAAATGTCACGACTTATCACTACAATTGGGTTGATTACAACCATTTTTCTCTGCTTTTTTGATACTACAGCTCATGCTCAAAAGCATCAACTTCGAGACTCTTTGGTAGAAGATTTTCGGTCAGGAACCCTGATTATTCGCCTAAAGTCTTATGAAAATAAGCTAAACAGCATCGAAGAGCTTATCCATAAGTCGAGTACAAGTCCAATTTATCGAAAACGACTTACAGAAAAGCGTGATTTAATTATCACGAATAGAGATCGATTTAATCAAGATTTGGTAACTACCTTTAATAAAAATTACACCTTTACGAAGGTTCGGTTCCTATTTGATCGTGATGTAAAAAGATTCCAAACGGGAGAACTAGACGACGTCTTTTTAGGGCCAGATTTAACCCCGCTTTCTGAAGTAAAGCCTATTGTCGGATCGTATTATTTTTTGGGAGAAGGATTTACACAAATGCCAGGGAACAGTCGGGAAGGCTTATTGGTAATGGATAAAAATGGAGAACAGCTTCCAAGTTGGTTTCCGAGCTATCTTCGAGCAAAAAGTAATGGAAAAAGTTTTTTCGCCATGTTTGGTGGTGATCGATATCCTTATTTACCAGCAAAGAAGATTTTAGAAAAATTCATGAAGGGGCTAAACAAGTTGTAATTAGGGCAAACACACCAAACACTGACTACTTGTTTGAGGGTTTAGAATGTTTATTTGTTTATGGTATTTAATAGTACGGTAACTTTTGAGAAATCAATATTTTTCATTAATTGGGGGCATTTTTTGCCTGTTAGCTGGTTTGCCTGTTGGCTAGTTAGCTTCCCTTTAACGTATTTTACGAATGAAGGAAGCCAACTAGCTAACCAGCAAACAGGCTAACTAGCCAAATTTATATTGCACTCATCTCCTAATTAAAAATTACCGTACCATTGGTATTATGAAGTTGTTTAAAATTTAAATAAAAAATCCAAAAAAATCTTACTACCTTTAAAAGGTAAGTATTTAAGAGAAAACATTTATTACAAAAAACCAACATGAGAAGTGATTTAAAGAACACCATTTTTCTAAGCTACCGACGTAAAGATACGGCTAGCGCAACGGGACGATTGCACGATTATCTCGAAAAAGAATTCGGGGCCGAAATGGTCTTCAAAGATATCCACGATATTGGACTTGGTACTGATTTTCGTAAAGAGATCGGCAAGACGTTAATGAATTGTAAAGTCGTTTTAGTTTTAATTGGCGATCGGTATGTTTCTCTGACCGATGCTCAAGGGAATATTCGGATTATGAATCCCAATGACTATGTAAATATTGAAGTAAGTACTGCCCTTGCCTTTAAAGATCAAAAGTTAGTCATTCCAATTCTTGTTAATGGCGCACGGATGCCCGGACGAGACCAACTTCCAAAAAATCTAGAAGCCATCACCTGGCAAAATTCTAAAAAACTTAGCAATGACTACTGGCAAACAGATGTCGAACGATTGATAAAATCTATT
>CALGJS010000328.1 GCA_937927835.1 uncultured Saprospiraceae bacterium
ACCGTCTGAATTTTAATTTTATACCGTTTGGCGTCCAAGCCTTTGGTATTATATTTTGAAATAAAAATACGCCCGAATCCCAATCTATCCGCTTCCTGTATTCGTTGATCTACGCGGCTAACGGCCCGTATTTCTCCTGACAAACCAACTTCCCCTGCAAAGCAAACATCTCCTGGAACGGAAATATCTTGTAAGGAAGAGATCAAGGCACATAAGATCGCCAAATCAATTGCTGGATCATCGACTCGGATTCCTCCGGCAATATTTAAAAACACATCCATTTGCCCAAACTGAAAACCACATCTCTTTTCTAAAACTGCTAAGATCATACTTAGACGTCTCAGGTCGAATCCCGTGGCAGAACGTTGCGGTGTTCCATAAACGGCCGTACTCACTAAAGCTTGGGTTTCAATCAGCATCGGTCGCATTCCTTCCATGGTCGCACTTACGGTGATACCGCTCAGTTCTTCTTCATTTTGTGATAATAGTAATTCAGAAGGATTAGAAACTTCTCGCAATCCAGTGGCCTGCATTTCATAGATGCCCATTTCATCCGTAGATCCAAAACGATTCTTAATTGTTCTTAAAATACGATAGGTATAATTACGGTCTCCTTCAAATTGTAAAACACAATCCACAATATGTTCTAATAATTTAGGACCAGCGATCGCTCCGTCCTTCGTAATGTGACCGATGACAATTACTGGAATTCCAGTCTCTTTAGCAAACCGTTGTAGTTCTCCGGCACAATCTCTTACCTGAGAGATGCTACCTGGAGTAGAGTCGAGGTGTGGAGAAGATAGGGTTTGGATAGAATCTACGATTAGAATGTCTGGCTGAAGTTGTTGAGCTTGTGCTAGAATTTTTCCCGTATTCGTTTCTGTATATATATAACAGTTAGAAATAGCTTCTCCGATCCGGTCTGCGCGCATTTTTATCTGCTCTTCACTCTCTTCACCAGATACATATAAAACCTTAGCATCGATATTTAGTGCTAGTTGTAGCATCAAGGTAGATTTACCAATTCCGGGCTGTCCTCCAATCAATGTGATAGAACCAGCCACAATACCACCTCCTAGGACTCGATCTAATTCGCCATCTCCGGCAGAGAGTCGTTGGGTGTTACCTGACTTCACTTCTTTAAGTTCAACTGGCTTTATAGTGGCGATGCTCGTTGAGCCTTCTGTCTTCCACGCTCGTTTTTTTTCCTCTTGCTTCGTCTCTTTAACCAAAACTTCTTCTTGATAAGTATTCCATTCATCACAGGCCTGACACTTCCCAACCCATTTAGGAGAAGTAGCACCACAGTTGGTACAAGCGAATATTTTTTTGATTTTAGCCACAGATTAGAAATTTAACAATTTTTAGAAAATTTTAACACTTTTGAAGGTGACTACAAATGTCCACAAATATCGACGGAATATCAATTATTTTTAAAATAAAATGTTTTAAAAATGAAATTTGTTTTTCCCTTTACCGAATATTATTTTACAAAAATCCCACAACACCCAATAAATCAACAATTTACGTATCTTTTTATTACGCTAAGGCCTATAGAGTAAATATTAGACCAGTCTTAATACTATTTTAGAATTAATGGAAAAGAAGAAAAAAAAATATTTTTTTTCCTGATTTGTGACTTTCTAAACTAACCTCGTCAAAACATCGAAATTAACGCAAGTGGATTGATTGAATTGAAAAAAGAGCGAAGATTTCTAAAATAAAAAAAAGAGCAGAACGCTGCTAAAGAAATATTTTGTACCTCCTTTTCGGAGGAGGTATGTAGATTGTTTTCATTTGGTTTTTTGGGGTTATACAGGGTGCGACGTATTCATTTACGTTTGTACCCTGTTTTTTTTTGTCCCTATTCTAACGATCTGCACAACGAACACAACGACTGCTTTCGGGCATATACATGAGACGGGCAGGTTGGATTGGATTTTTACAGAACGCACAATTACCGAAGTCCTCATTATCTACTCTAGATAGTGCTACTGTTAGCTTACTTAGCTTTTGACGCGTACTTCGCAAACTCGCCTCCGCAACACTTTTATTATTAATTGCATCCATACGACTTACTCGCCCAATTGAATTTTCAGGAGATATTGGTTTGGTAAGCTCTTCTAAGCTTAGAATTTTCTCTTTGGTAGAACTAATTGCTTCTACGATTTTTGACTTTAATTCCTTTCTAGCTGAGGGTGTCATATGTGAAATTTATTTTGTAAATTAGGGTTAGTAATAGTAAAACAATTCTCGTTTCTCAAGCATAAGAGCTTGTCTAAACTTCCAAACACTCTGTAATAAAAATAGGCTAATTCGTTACATTTTCTCGTTTCTCCGTTAATTTATTAGGGTTATAAGGAGTATATCGATAAAAAAATCCAATTTCCATATTTCTTGTATGGTATTTGTAATGAATATATAACATCTTAAATTTCAAATATAAAAATATTGTAGTGAATCAACTCAGTTGGACTTATTTAGCGGATGATGGAAAACAGCACTTTGTAGGGCTCGCACATGGTGCGGAGAGTGGTCACTTAGTAGTGCACTGTAACTCAAAGGTAGTTTTGATAGATTTCAAGGTCTTTGATAATGCATCTTACTCTATTTTTATTGATGAACAGCTTTGTGAAATTTCTATTGAGAAACAAGAAGGTGAGTACTTTTATGGTTTTGAAATAGACAATAAGGCAGATACACCTCGTAATCGGGCTCGTAAAAAACTCGAAAAACAGCATTTATTACAAAGCATCGCCTTTCTTGGAACCTTGGCATTAATTGTTAGTATCGCCATTTTTAGTATTTCTCGATGGACTTCTCGGGCAGATCAAAAAAATATTGCTGCTAAATTGAAAGATACTGGACAACAAGTAAGTGCTAGAATTCTAGTTCCCAAAGAAGAATCTGTGGATTATGCTAGTTATTATTTTGTAGTCAATGGAAAATCTTATTCCTCTGCTACCACCTATTCTAATAAATTGACAGAATTACTCCCTAACGGCATGCCTCTGGAAGAAGGAGACGAATTTCTAGTCACTTATACTCCTAATAACCCTGCCCTGAATCAAATAGATTATCAACAACCTACTCAGTTTCAAATCAACCGATATAGAGATCGGGTCCTAAAGCGATTGTTCGAAAATAACCCAAAGACTGATAAAACGTCCTTAACCTGCTTTTTCGACCAGATGTACAAAGAGAAGGGGATAGAAGGTATGGCTCAACTATATTTTCAGAAAACCACCTCTTCCAAAAATTCTCGACATAACCGCCAAACCTTTGACCGATTGTTGCAAGAATCTAAGTTGACAGAAACAATTGAAAAAAGCTGCGGCAAAGTTTCTTTCTAATTTTTTACTCATAATCCTAATCAGGAGTTAAATTTCTAATCAATAATAAAAATTATTATTCCAATCTTCCTAAAGTATTTCCCGTCAAAGACTATTCAATTCCATAGTATTGCGTAACTTCGTACCCTTGAATTATTTAGATTTGTTAGACTTTATTCTAAATGATTTTGATCTCATAAAACTATTTTAGAATAAAGTCTATTCCTAAAATTATTACGTATTGGAGTATTTAGCGCAACATATCGAAGGCCTTATTTTTACCGCTCCTAATCCCTTATCCGTTAAGGAGATTCAGGAATGCCTTGAGGAAACTTTTGAAACCCCTTTTCCGGATACGGATATTAAGTCGGCCATCAATTC
>CALGJS010000329.1 GCA_937927835.1 uncultured Saprospiraceae bacterium
TGTAGTGCATTTTTATCATTTTTTGCACTAATTCTTTCTTAAAAATGAGTTTTACCTTTAAAATTCGCTCATTTTCTAAGAATTGATCGCAAAGCTGTGACTATTTCCCGTGCGGCATTCGGCTTTGCCATCCGACGAATATTTGTCTCCAACTCTGTTCGAGCAGCATCGTCTTTTAATAGATTTATTGCTTTCTCGATCATTTGGTTACCATCTTTATCTTTCAACATTTGGGCTGCTTCGTTCCGAATTAAGGCCATCGCATTTTTGGTTTGATGGTCTCCGGTTACATTCGGTGAAGGAATAAAAATCGCTGCTTTTCCTACTAAACAAAGCTCTGAAATTGTCAGTGCTCCAGCGCGGCAAATCACTACATCTGCTGCTGCGTAGGCTAAGTCCATCCGATCGATAAACTCCATTTGTCGAACGTTATCTAGTAGAGCAGTAGCTGATTTTTTATAATCAGCATGATAAAATTTTCCTGCCTGCCAGATTACTTGTATATCATCCGTTGCTTTCAACAGATCTGTATTATTGGCCATTCCGTCGTTTAAGGTTTTCGCTCCAAGGCTTCCCCCAAAAACCAGAATGGTCTTTTTATCTTTTAGTCCAAAATGGGCCAATGCTTTCTTTCGTTGGTCATCCATCTCCCAGATATCACTGCGAACTGGATTTCCGGTATAGACTATTTTTTCAGCCGGAAAGAATTTTTGCATCTCATCATAAGCGACACAAACTTTTTCTACACTACCTTTCAACATCTTATTGCTAACGCCTGCGTAAGAGTTTTGCTCTTGGATCATCGTCGGAATTCCCATCCAACTTGCCATTGCGAGGGTTGGATAACTTGCGTATCCTCCTACTCCAATCGCTACGTCCGGTTTAAATCTGCGAATAATTCCTCGCGCTTTCCACCAGCTATGCAATAATTTAAATGGGAAGGCAAGATTTTGTAAAGTCAGTCGACGCTGAAATCCACTAATCCATAACCCTTCAATTGGATATCCCGCTTCCGGGACTTTTTCCATTTCCATTTTACCTTCTGCGCCTACAAATTGTATTCTAGCATTCGGTACTTGTTTTTTTATTTCGTTAGCAATCGCAATCGCCGGATAAACATGACCTCCGGTTCCGCCACCACTTATTATTACACTTAATTGATCCTGTTCCATCTTTATATTTTTTCAATATATCGGCTCACACTCAGGATCATTCCAAAGGCGATACTCGAAAATATGATAGAGGTTCCTCCCATACTAATCATCGGCAAAGTCAATCCAGTTACTGGAACCAAGTGGACAGATACCGCAATGTTTGCCAATGCTTGAATACATATAATCAATCCAAGTCCAAGTACCAGCATCGCTCCGAATGCTTTTGGACTATTGGTAATAATCCGTACAATTCGAAAGAATAATAATACATACATTGAGATCACCGTAAAGGCACCAATCAATCCATATTCTTCAATAATAATCGCAAAGATAAAATCCGAATAAGGTGCCGGCAAGAAATTACGCTGTATGCTATTTCCTGGTCCTAGTCCAAAAAGTCCACCATCTGCGATCGCAATTTTTGCCTGTTGAATCTGATAACCACCATCGGTATTATCTAAAAATTCATTCATCCGACTAATCCAAGTTTGTACTCGAATTAGTTCTGGATACATGGTTCCTAATGCAATCAAAAACCCGAAAGTCGCAACGCCCATTAATAATAGCCAACTAATATCTCGAATGGCTACTCGTCCCATGATCATCATCAATAAACAGGTAACAAACAAAAGCATGGCTGTCGATAAATCGGCAGGCGCAATAAGACCGCAAATAATAATGATCGGCATTACGATCGGTAGGAATCCACTTTTGAAATCCTTGATATATTCTTGTTTAGAAGAAATGGCTCTCGCTACATAAATGATCAAAGCCAGTTTGGCAAAATCTGATGTTTGAAAAGTCATTTCAATAAACGGTAATTCAATCCAACGTCGTGCTTGATTTACGTCTGTTCCAAAGGCAATGGTATAAACCAGCAACGGAATAGACACTAGCAGCAGCAAGGGTGAAATCCGTAGAAATCTAGTGTAGTGCATTTGGTAACAAGCCGTTGTTAACACCAATCCACCTATGATAAAAAGAAGGTGCTTAATCAAATAAAACTCCGTATTACCACCTCGTTCTTTAAACGAAATATGACCGGTAGAACTATACACAATCAAAACAGAGAATAGCGCTAGAATGATGACAATCATCCAAATCGCATGGTCTCCTTTTAACTTCGTATATAATTTAGATCCAAGTTCCATTTGTTCTTAACTTCTTACGTTGTCCTAGATATTTTTGCCATTTCTGCCTCCCAGTTCCGGCAGTTCCGCCGGAGAGTAGCTTCCTACCCATACTACTTGATATTTTTTGCATTTTCTGCCTCCCAGCCTCCTAAAGGAGTAGCCCCTAACCCGCAAATATCAAGTAGTATGGGTTTGGTTTTACAATTCCTCCTAATATCTAGGACTTAAATTCTTTTATAATTTCAGTAAACTGTTCTCCTCGGTCTACATAATTTTTAAATAAATCAAAACTAGCACAGGCTGGAGATAATAATACTTGATCTCCGGACTTTGCCATTTTGCAACTTTTTTTGATCGCCATCTCCATGCTATCTGCCTCCACAATTTCATCTACGATGGTAGAGAAGGTTGCTTTTATTTTTTCGTTATCGATACCGAGGCATACGATGCCTTTTACTTTTTCTTTTATCAAAGGAAGAATTGCTCCGTAATCATTCCCTTTATCTACTCCTCCAATAATCAAAACAATTGGGCCTTCGACTGCTTGTAATGCGTAATAAACTGAATCTACATTAGTCGCTTTACTGTCGTTGATATAAGTTACTCCATCAATTGTCGCAATTACTTCTAAACGATGGGGGGAGTTTTTAAAACCCTCCAATCCTCGTTGTATATCTGCTGCACTTACTCCTTGAGAAAGCGCTGCATGAATTGCACATTCAGCATTAAACCGATTGTGAATTCCTTTAAGCGTTGTATTTGTTAAATCAAATTCAACTTCTCCATCCATGCTAATTTTCGAAGGATCTTCCGTCTGCATTTTTACCGTGATACCGTTAGGAAGTAGTTCTTTATTTTTTAAAAAATCTACTATATTTTTATCTTCTGTATTAAAAATAAAAACATCTTCTTCTTCCTGATTTTTTATGATTCTAAATTTGGAAGCGATATAATTTTCCATTTTATAATCATAACGATCTAAGTGATCTGGCGTAATATTTAGCAAAACAGAAACGTCTGGTTGAAAATATTCAATACCGTCCAACTGAAAGCTGCTCAATTCCAACACGTAATATTCATGTGGAGCTACGGCGACCATTTCTGCAAAACTATGACCAATGTTTCCACCTAGTCCAACATCAAATCCTGCTGTTTTAAGTAGGTGATAAGTTAGATTAGCGGTGGTTGTTTTTCCATTACTTCCTGTGATTCCAATGATCACTGAATTAGTATGTTTGCCCGCAAATTCAATTTCTGAGATTACTGGAATCCCAGCTTCCGTTAATGCTTTTATCAACGGTGCGTTATCCGGTATTCCCGGACTCTTCACGATCAAGTCTGCTTCAAAAATGCGTGCTCGATCATGGTTATTTTCCTCGTAGGGAATATTATTTGTTTCTAATTTTTCTCGGTACACTGCTTTCAGGGTTCCACTGTCTGATAAAAATACTGGGTGGCCTTTTACGTTGGCTAAAATAGCAGCACCCACTCCACTCTCTCCTCCTCCTAGTATCACAATTTTTTTCATAAAACTTATCTAATTTTAAGCGTTATGATCGTTAAAGCAGCTAAGAGTATTCCTATAATCCAAAACTGCGTAACAATTTTCGCTTCATGCATTCCTTTTTTTTGATAATGATGATGTAACGGTGACATCAAAAATATCCGTCGACCTTCCCCATATTTCTTTTTGGTATGTTTAAAATAACTTACCTGAATCATCACAGATAAAGTTTCTGCTAAAAACACTCCACACAAAATTGGAATCAGTAATTCTTTTCTAATCAAAATGGCAAAAGCCGCAATGACTCCACCTAACATTAGACTTCCAGTATCTCCCATAAAGACTTTAGCTGGAAAAGAATTGTACCATAAAAACCCGATGCAAGCACCTACAAAACAGGCCGCAAAAATTAATAGTTCCCCAGTATCTGGCAGATATAAAATATTCAGGTAACTAGCCGTAATTGCGTTTCCTGAGAGATACGCTAAGACGCCTAAGGTGGCCCCAATAATTCCACTAAGTCCGGTCGCTAGTCCATCAATTCCATCGGTTAGGTTGGCCGAATTACTTACTGCGGTCACGATTATTATGATAATAGGAATAAAAATCAACCAAACCATATTACGTGCATTGTCTCCTAAAAAAGGCAACAATTGTGCGTAGTCAAAACTATTACTACCAAATTTATCATGCTTTAAAAAAGGAACATTGGTCAGCGTCGTTTTTACTTTAGCCATTTTTATCATCGCATCAGATCCTGCACTTCCTTCTTGTGTCCATGGTTCTCCGATCACCTCATAACCTGCTTTTTCGGCAGTCGCTAATTCCATCCGAACGGTAATTCCGTCGTGATGCAACATCGTCAGTCCTACCATCAGTCCAAGTCCTACTTGTCCTATTATTTTAAACTTCCCACTCAATCCTTTTTTATCCTTTTTAAAAACCTTGATATAATCGTCTAAAAATCCAATCGCGCCCATCCAAAGCGTAGCAACGATCATGACGATAATATAAATATTCGCAATCTTGGCCATCAATAAACACGGAAATAGAATAGCCAAAATAATCAAGAGGCCACCCATGGTTGGGGTTCCTTCTTTTTCTTTTTGTCCAGCTAATCCGAGATCACGTACAGTTTCTCCAACTTGCAGATTTTTCAAAAGACGTATGATTCTTTCACCATACAGGATGCTGATAATCAGCGATATGATTAACGCAACTCCGGCCCGAAAACTTAGGTATTGATAAACTGGAGGAAGTCCCAGATTGTAAGTTTTCTCTAACCACTGTAAGAAATAATACAGCATTTTAGCTGGCGTTTAATATGCAGACTTATTCTGTTGAAGATAGGTATGTTAAATCTCTACAGTAAGTCTTGTTTTGTTAAAAAAATCTAACAGCAGCGACAAATATTTTTTTATTTATCACTTGCTGTTAATTAAATCTGAGAATAAATTATTCTCATTCGAATAAAGGTTCTTTTGGACTGTTCCATTAAGTGTGTCATTTTGCTGCCCGCGCCTTGTATTCCTAAAGGAAGGCCAACGCGCTGACACACTTTAACTGAACGGTCTCAACTCTTTGAAATATTCCATTCCCTACGAAGCGAATATTTCTTTTATTATTTGTTGGTCATCAAAGGGGTGTTTTACGCCTTTGATTTCCTGATATTTTTCGTGTCCTTTCCCAGCTACTAGCACAAAATCTCCTGGACGTGCCAATTTGCAGGCAGTACGGATGGCTTGTGATCGATTGGTAATGGACAATACTTTATTTTTATCTTCTGACGCTATTCCTTCTTCCATTTCTTGAATAATCGTATCAGGATCTTCAGATCTTGGATTATCAGAAGTTAGAATTACTTGATCACTATATTGCACTGCTACCTTTGCCATGATCGGTCTTTTTCGTTTGTCTCGATCTCCTCCACAACCTACCACTGTCAAAATCTGTTCTTTGGACCGTCGAAGTTTTTTAAGGGTCGACAAGACTTTCTCCAGAGCATCCGGTGTATGTGCATAATCTACAATCGCATAAACAAAGGTCGTTGGATGAATCAAATATTCGAATCGTCCTTCTGCGGATTGCAGGTCGCTCATTTTGGTCAGGATTTCCATTTTATCCATTCCTAGTAAGTCTGCGGTGGCATAAACTGCCAAAAGATTATACGCGTTGAATCCTCCAATCAATCGACTGAAAAATTCTACTTCGTTTAATTCTAAATGTAAACCCGCCAAGCTATTGTCGATGATTCGAGCTTTATAATCGGTCAACCGACGTAAGCTATATTTAGCAATTTTCGCTTTGGTATTTTGTACCATCACTTCTCCTTGCTTATCATCAATATTCGTCAACGCAAAAGCCGCTTTCGGCAAATCGTCAAAGAATTGTTTTTTTGCATAGATATAATCACGAAAAGTTCCGTGATAATCTAAATGGTCGTGTGTCAAATTAGTAAAAACACCTCCAGCGAAAGTAATTCCTGCAATTCTTCTTTGATGAACGGCATGCGAACTAACTTCCATAAAAGCGTAATCACATCCTGCTTCGACCATCTGAGACAGTAAGGCATTCAGGCCAACTGCATCGGGCGTCGTGTGAGTGCTAGGAATTGTTTTTTCCGCAATTCGATTCGCAACCGTTGATAACAACCCTACTTTATAACCCATAGACGTAAAAAGGTCAAATAGTAAAGTGGCCGTCGTCGTCTTTCCGTTGGTCCCCGTAATCCCGATCAGCTTTAACTGTTGAGATGGGTGACCGTAAAAAGAAGTAGCCATTTGACCCAGTGCTTCTGCACTGTTGTCAACCAGTAGGTACGTTGTTTTTTCAGCAATAGTAGCTGGTAATTGTTCCAAGACAATTACGCTTGCTCCATTGCGGATGGCTTTGTCAATAAATTGATGACCATCAAGGGCGTGTCCTCTGACTGCAACAAAAACATCTGCTGCTTTAACCTTTCGTGAATCAAAAACCAAATGATTGATCGAAAGATCAGTCGTTCCGATAATTTTCGTTATCGAAATATCATTTATTATGTTTTGTAAAGGCGTCAAAAGTGTCTGTTGTTAGGAAAAATATAGTAACTCCGAATTCATATCGGAGCTACCACATTTCCTGTTTCATAGTGTAAGGAGTAAAGAATAAGGAGATAGTGAAGCTCCAAATTCTTGAGGGCCGAGGCCCAATCCTGTGTTTCAAAAAAATAGTGTTTCGATAGTCCCGTGTTTCAAGTGGTCTATCTTTTAAAATAGTGTTTCGACAATACCGTGTTTCAAGTGGCTTGTCTTTCAAAAAATCAGAGTAAGTGTTTCAAGCATACTCTTTTCAAATTATAGTGTTTCATAACGAGAGGAGTCCTCTGTTACGAGTTATTGAGTTTTGAGTTATTGAGCCTGCCTGCCGGCAGGCAGGTTTTGAGTTCAATCTTTCAACAGCTCAACTTATTAATTCAATCGAATCTTTATTGTTTGGTTTCTGGCTTTTGTGCCAGCTAGGATAGATTGGTGGTGGACTTTTCCAACGCCAGTGGCTATCACATTTAAACCTAAATTTTCTAAAACATAAATAGCATCCATCATGGTCATTCCTTTTACGTTAGGAATAATGGACTCAGCTATATCTCTTGGCAACATTGCTACGGTATCTTTTTCCGCTTGCAGTACTGTCCA
>CALGJS010000330.1 GCA_937927835.1 uncultured Saprospiraceae bacterium
GTAAATACGGTCGTTTCCGAAATATTTAATTGATCCGCAATTTCTCTATCCTGAAGACCGGTAGCAATTAATTTTAGCACTTCCACTTCTCGCTTGGTTAATTGAATATTTGTTTTTGGTTTCTTGGATTTATTTTGGATATAATCCCAATAAATTTGTTGAACATCATGAGAAACGAAACGCTTACCATCATGAATGGTATGAATCGCATTAACCAATTCTTCTTTGCTTTTATTTTTCATCAAATATCCTTCGGCACCATTCGATAACATTTTATAAATATATTCTCCTTCTCCGAAGGTAGAAACGACTAGTACCTTTGTTTGGGCAAAACGTTGCTTTAATTTCTGAATCGTTTCGTGTCCATCCATGCCAGGCATTCGAATATCCAGCAGTACAATGTCTACCATATTTTTTTCTAATATTTCTAGCACTTGAAATCCATCCAATGCTTCTCCGATCACTTCCATATCTGGCTCCTTTTCTAAAAAAGCCCGAATACCATCTAGGAACATTTGGTGATCATCGGCAATTAATATTTTTATCATAACGGTTTTTTTCTAAAAGTATGGTTTAGCAGTTCGTCAAAAATTTCTAAAGTGGAACATCAATAGAAATAGTAGTACCACTCCCCTTCTTTGAATCAATAATAAAGGTTCCTTTGAGACCTTCCACTCGAATTTTAATATTGTCGAGTCCCATTCCCTTCTTTTCATTTGTTGAGTTGTTTTCCTCAAAACCGATTCCATTATCTTGGACCATTACATTGATGAGGTCTTCAAAATGATTTAATTCAATGCTGACTTCGGTAGCCTGTGCATGTTTTAAAATATTGGTAATTAGTTCTTGAATAATCTGATACAATTGCATCTCTAATTGGTTATCCAAACGTTCATTCATCTCGTGAGCGACGACTTGAATATTAAGCTGTTTAGCATCTTTAATCCGATTGGCCAACACTTCCAATTCACCAACTAAACCAAGGCTAGTCAAACTAGGAGAAGCCATGTTGTGAGATATTCTACGTACTTCTTCGTACGCTTCATCTAAGATTTTATTTGCCTTTTGGTATTTGTCTTTTTCTTTCTCATCAAGGTTATTAAGTTGTTGATCCATGGGCGCAAAGTAAAGTTTAGCCGTAGACAACATAACGCCGATTTTATCATGCAAGGCAGCAGCAATACGTTTTCGTTCTTGTTCTATTCCGTCCAGTCGAGCGGAAGTGGTTTTCAAGGCTTGATTACTGATGAGCACATCAATATCTTTTTTAGCAAGCAATACATTTTGTTCCGCCAACTGACGTTTTTTACGATTTAAATAAAATAGAAATAAGGTAATCATCAAAAAAGAAGCAAAGGCAATTATGCCATTGGATATCATGGTTTTTCGTTCCAGATCTTTTTCGAATAATTCTCGCTCTTTTACATTTTTAATAGAAGCAAGTACCACGGTTTTCAGACTAGGTAATTTATTTTGATTAGCGATATCTAGGCATTTATTTAGATACGTATTCGCTTTTTCATAATCACCCATATCGAAATATACGTTTCCCATATCATTATAGAGATAAGCGATGTCTGTGGGTTTTTCCATATCTTGAAAGGACGCTAAAGCTTCTTTATAAATTTCCATGGCTTTTTCAAACTCGGACATTCCATGGTAAACACTTCCTTCATTTCTTGCGATAAAGAGAAGGTCTTCGTTAGACAAATAGTCACTTTTTTCTTTAGCCCTAGCATAATAAGCCATTGCTTTTTTAAATTTTTCTTGGTAGAAATATAAATTTCCAAAATTAATAAAGCATTTTGCTTTCAGTCCTATTTCTTCATGGAGGTCAAAAATATTCAAACTTTTGGATAGGTATTTTATGGATTTAGCGGTATCGATAAATTCTTCTTCGTAATATAAATTACCTAGATTCATGTAAGTTTTAGCTGCACTGACGGAGTCTTCTAAATCTTCACTTATTCTAATACTTTTTTCAAAATAATATTCCGATGTCTTAAATTCTCCTACTAATCGATTTGCTCTCCCAAGGTTTTTAGACATCTTAGCAATTTGCTTTAAAGGAGGATCTTCTTTTATATTTTCTAAAACCTCTAATCCGGATTTGTACCAGTCAATAGCTTTGAGAAGATTTCCTGTCTGTTCTGACAATCCACCTAAATTGCTATAAATTCGAACAATCCGTTTTGGGTTTCCTACTTCGATCCGTACTTTCAAAGCCTCATTAAAATACGCTTCGCTCTGTTCATAATTAAACCGTTCCTGTTCTACCAACCCTCTCATATTTAAGCTGGATCCAATTCCTTTTTTATAATTTATTTTTTTTGCCAATTCGCCTGCCATCCGAGCATAATGTTCCGAAGAATCCAAATTTTCAAAAAAATACAAATAAGAAATTTCATCCAAAGTATCGACCTTCAAACTATTTTCACCAAGTTTTTTTAAGGATTGACATAGGCGATTAATCTCAGGACTTCTTTCTTGGCAAAAAGCGAAATTTAAGGTAAGAGAATAAAAAAAGAAAAAGGAAAATAATGTTTTCATTAAGGTCTAATAATTTGGTTAGCTCCTACAAAAGGTAGGTCAATTACGAAAATTAATGATAAGAAATAATTTCCATAATTGACCCAAAAAAGGACGATTAATTATCCAATTATTGGACGCTCAATTTCTTTAGAGTCTGAAGCTCGTACTGTTGTTTTTCCTTTAGGTTTCTTATCAGAAGCAAGAACACTATCAATGATAGTTACGTCAATGGCAAAATCTCCAGGAGGTAAGGTTCCCAAATCGATGGTGTGTACAATTGGAGTCGCAATGCATAAACATTCTAGATTCGGATCGATCCCATAATTAATATTAATAGGCAATATCCCATCAGCATTTAATTGCGACGGAATAGGATCATGGCCCATTGCAATATAATTGGATTGGTCTAACATGGTGGTTACGTGCAGAAAATACTTGTCTGCTTGATCCATGTGAGTTTCCTTTAGTAGGCTGACTTGCGGTTCGAAATAATTCATGTTTTTTGATTTTTAGTTTTTTGTTAAAAAATTATGTTAATAACTTCTCTCTTAAAATTAAGAATTCTTTTTTCATTTTACTCATTTATACTATTTTATTTTAATATAAATATTTTTGAATGTACTCAAGCTACCTGACTGATAAAGAATTGTTTCTTCCATCGCTTAAGAGAATCATGTAATCGCTTGCGACAGGTAGCTTCTTTCAGGTGTAGTAATTTCCCAATTTCTTTGAATCGCAATCCTTCTTCAAATCTTAATCTCAATAATTCATGTTCGTCGTTATGAAAGGTTTCCAAGAGTTTTTTAAATACTTCTTTATTAGGGCCTTCTAAGAGTTTTTTGAGAATTGGGCAGATGATTTCATTTCCTGAATTAAAATAATCTTGGGAATCTTTGGGATTTAATTTGGTTTCAAAGTCCATCAAGTCAGGATAGAAAACAAGTCCTTTCATTTTATTTCCCAGAGCTAAATATTTGTTTCTAGCGATCAAGAAAAAATAGGTAAACAGTCTAGATCTCATTGGGAATTCCAATTTTCCTTGTTCGATATTATTTTTCAAAACCATGATGGCTTCTCCATAAATTTCTAGTGGGGCCACACTAAAATAGGAACCATATTTATTATTTAAAATAACCATCGTAGGCTCCTTATATTGACTAAAAAGATAGTAAAGGCATCGAGTGTGGTTGGCCTGAATTAGTTGTACTAATATCTCACCAGCCAGATAAGGAGCCACTTTGTTCATTTGGTTTTTTGAATCAGGAGAATTAAAAGAATTGCACCCCATTACTAATAAAAGAGAGAAAAGAGTTTGATTTAAATTAAGTGGGCTTTGATTTAGATTATTGATCAGTCTAGGAAAGACTTCCTCAAAAACAGCTTGGATCTGAGTGGAACTCAACGTCTGGTTTGATTGAAAATAATCAATAAAATTTTTATTAAATTTTTTAAACGTCAACTGCCAAACCATATTAGATCGATCCGTTTTTTTCAATAAGGCAGCTAAAACCGTATCATCAATAAGATATTTTGAATTCATCATTGGAGGTTAATTTTGGTTTTTTGTAATCACTTTACAATTACAAAGGTCTCCCAAATAGGCTCCTCAAAACACCCTTAATTATGATGATTTTATCTACTCAATTTTGAGTAGATTCTTATGTCAATGAACTTCCTTTTATTCACTTCAATCAATTCTTCTCACCTAGTTTATTGTCCAAACTTTCTTTTCGTTACCGATTTAAGGCCAAAAAATATTTTTTCAAATTCTGGTAACGGAATATTAAAATTTAATATTAGACCGTGAAAGCAATTAAGTAGATAATTGAACTTTACCCCAAATCCAATTTAGAACTAGGTCTCTAAAAAATTACTTTTAGAGATTTTTCAAAATAATTAAAACATTAATTCCATATTTTTTGCAACCAAACACACATTATTAAAAATAATAATTTTTTTTTAAACAAAGACACTTAGTATATTCAAATTTTTCACTATATTTAGGATGCCAAATAGTACATTAGTACTAGATCCAAATGTTTACTACAAAAAAAAACCTTACTGATATGGATTATATATTCATCGCATTTGCTAACAGTCAGGAAAACAGTTTGATGCAATTAGAAAACGAAGACGATATCGTTTACCGGCATCTCAACATGGGAAAGAAGAAATTTGACTATCATATTTATCGCCAATCGATGTCTTCGATAGATAAAATAAGTCAAGCCCTCACTGATCATCAAGATGAAATATCGATCTTTCTTTTTAGCGGACACGCTGGACTTAAACACCTTCTTTTAGATGATCAAATGGCACGAGCCGAAGGCATTGCTCACTCCTTATCACTTTGTCCCAATCTAAAATTGGTAATGCTCAATGGCTGTTCCACGGTGGGACATGTCAACTCGCTGCTTGAAAAAGGTATTCCTGTTGTTATAGCGACTTCTGCTCCGGTAGATGACAACCGCGCGTATATGTTTTCGAATATCTTTTTCCAGATGCTTTCCAAAGGAGAGACGATTGAAGCTTCCTTTGAAAAGGCCGTTGGCAATGCCATGATAAAATCAGAATTGACCATCCACCGAAGCCTAGCATTGGTCGAAGACCAACCACCTGAAACACCTACCTGGGGAATTTTTTACAAAGAGGAAAATAAAGCATTACTGAACTACTCATTGCCCTTGAAGCAAACGGAGGCTATGGAGGGAGCCAGTCTACAAAAAACAATCGAAGCTACTCCGAACTTTACCGTTCCACCATTTGACAAAGGGATTCCAAGATATAAAATTGATATTCTAAGTTTGTCCAGACACGATCAAGCAGACATATTTGAAATTAATTTTCATAAAAAAACGGGTAATGCCCAACACTATTTTATCCATGCTAATAATCTTCAACTACCGAATAGTTTTGGATATCGGCTGGTTTTTCAATTAGAATTATGGCTTAAAAAGCTAGATAAAAACATGCATTATGTAGCGCAGAATAATCATTTTGTCAAAATAAAAAACTGGAAATTTTCTTCGGATATGGGTATTAGCCAACGAAGAATAAAAGCATATTTTGAAGAACTTTTTGAATTGTCATCTATAGATAGTTTAATTGAATTAAAAAAGGAATATCCGCTCATAAAAAAGTACGATTACATTTCTACCATTTTTAAAATTCATCAAGAAGAATGGAATGAGAATGCGGCAGCGGTTTTAAAATGGTTTATCAATGATTTTTGTAAAACGAATAGTGAAAATTCTACGAAATTTTTATTCTTTTTTATTATTGAAAAACATGTAGTAGAACTCCCTAGCGAAGCCCAAGAACAAGAGATTAATAATACGCTTCAAGAGATTGGGAAAATGGAAAATTGTACCGTTTTTTCAGAGCTTCAACCAGTTAAAAAACTTCAGATCTTAAGATGGTTCGGAAACTTTGTGGACAAGGAAACCGAAATAAATCGCATGGTCCAGCAAATCCTCGATAATTATTCTAACGAAGTATCCAAAGGCATCAACATGAGTCACCTCGAAGATCAACTCTCCGAAATTATTGAAAAAGAAACTAAATACAAAGTGAAGTAAAGCGAAGCGAACTAAATCAACTAATTCTCTACAAATAACCAGTTTTGAAACCAAATACTTCCTACCAAGAAAACTATAAAACGTTGCCAATTGCTACCAAGTTGGCGTACTGGCCTTTTTTAATTGGTCCTATCTTATTGATTGCTGGCCTTTGTTTTTTATTCATCGATTCTTATTTTAAAACTGTTATCATCGCTTCTTCACTGATTCTTGTTGGTTCCTACGAGGCATTTCGACGGTTTCGACTAAAGGAAATTAAGAAACAACGATATACAATTCAAAAACCTTATGCTTGGCAAATCAATGCACCTGAGCACCGACAACATGCTGACTTTGAGATGCTCAAAAGGCAATTAATCGAGTTACAGAATACCACCAATAAGTCGATCCTTTTCATCATAGAACGAGTAACACCGGAAGACCATCAAGCACATCTTTATGAATCTATTTTTCAAGATTTAAAGAAAGAAAATATAGTCGTAGAACGTTTTTTCCAACGTGGAGAAAATGAATTATTTTGGACCGAAGGATATCCAGATGAAATTAGTGCGGAAGAATTAACTATGAAATATGGGAGTTGGTTGCCTATTTTTTGTACTGATGGATTGCGTTTAATTGATGCAAATATTGAATCGCTTTCTGATGCGGTATTTCCTTTTTATGCTTGGAAACAACCCATCTTATTAACCAATCGACCGGCATTATCTTGGAGTTATGAAGAAGAACTTTTATCAGTAATATTCACCATCATTTCTTTTAATCTTCCGGGGGTGGATGCCATCTCAAAATTAATTGGACGACCCTCTGGGCTCTATCAATTTCATTTACCAAATGAAAAACCAGAACTTATTATTAAAGACGATGAGCAAGAAATACCACAAAAACTAGAAGCACATTTTGGAAAATCACTAACAAGATGGATTGCGGCTACAGCCTTATGTTCAAAACTTGATTGGGACTTGACCTTAAAAATTGGAAAGTATCTTTCTAAAAATCATGATACACCGACTGATCATACACAACTAAGACAACTAAGTCGACTTGGATGGTTTAGAGTGGGGGAAATGCCGGAACAAGTTAGAAAACAATTAATCGAATATCTCCCTATTTCTTTACAAAATGAAATTAGAAGACTGGTAGTTCAAGCAATGGAAGCCTCTGCCCCACCACAGCCTTCACACGCACACAATAGTTACCGAATGGAATTGGTAAGTCATAAATTACTCATTCCCGACTTTCCACAAAAAAACTTAAAAGAAGAGTTTTTTGAATTAAAATCTATGGGATATCTGGAAGAGGTTGGTGCTTCAGAAATAGTAAATTTAGATACTGGGACTTTCCATAAATTTTTACCTCCATTATTAGCGGAACGACTCTACAATAACGGGAATGCCATGCTTGGCTGGAATATGAAAATGTTCCTCCCTTTGATATTCCTGATAACTTCCGCTTCTGCCATGGTGATGGATTTAATTGTGGATCAGAGAGGACCAAAATCACCTACCACTAGTCAATTGAGTGGAAACATTCAGGGTTTGTTTGGTAATAAGGTGGAAGGCGCCACCGTGGTTAGCGAATTTGATATGACTACCACAGATTACAACGGGGATTTTAAATTAGACACTCCTAGTGATTTTGATGGGCAAGCATTCAACGTTATTACAAAAAAAGAAGGCTATTTTAATCAGTCCCAAACGATAGAACCGAATCAAGGTAAACCTGCCATTACCTTATTACCCACAACGGTAGAAATAAAAGTAATAGACCAGAATTATAGAACTCGAAAAATTAATGATGCGATCGTAACTTTATTAACCAATGCTTCATCAGATAACTCCGTTCTTACGAAAAATGGAATTGCCACCCTACCACTCAAAAATAAATATGATCCAGCAGATGAGTTTAATGTATTCATTGAAAAAGAGGGATTTAAAGGTGAAAGCAAAACATTTCAATATAAGGATAAAAATAAACTGGTCTATCTTAAAGAGGAGATCATAACTAATGTCCCAGATCCAGATATTTCAATTCGAGGAAGAGTTACCAATCAATGTAATAATCCAGTAGAAAAGGTCCGAGTAAAAGTAGCCGGCTATCCTTCTGTACGTACAGGTAGAGATGGATTTTTTAATCTTAAAATTCCTAATACCAACAATACGGAAGAACTTAATTTCAAATTATCAAAAGAAGATTATTATAGTTATTCAAACAGCTATACTTCCGATCAGTTAGGTTCAACCTTAACTTTTAAATTAATACCGAAAACGATTAAAATCAAAGTCCTTGATAAGGATAACAAAGTTATAAAAGGCGTAAAAGTCAAACTCAACAACACGACCTCTAGAACTTCCAATAGCAATGGGACTTGTATTTTCCCACTGGAAAAAGATACTAGATGTAGAATAAGCATTCAAATTGATCACAATGGTTATCACCCAATTAAGGAAGCATTTGATCTTGATGAAAAAACGATTGTTGTTAACTTAGACAAGAAAGACACCCCTGTCTGTAAATTTATTGGACAGGTTCAAGACAATTGTAATAAGCCTGTAAAAGGAGCAACTATCAAATTTGCAGGTAGTTCCACAAAAGCGATCTCCTCGGCGAATGGCAAAGCTACCACTAATTTGCGTTGTAATTCAATTGGTAATAGATTCGAAATATCTATTTCTAAACCAGGTTTCCACACAGAGAAAAAGCTTATTTCTAAAAATCAATTGAAGCAGTCACAGAATGTAAAATTATCAAGAAGCAATATCAAGGTAAAGATTTTACATGCTGTTAATAAACGAGAAATTGGAGGTGCAACAGTCTCTTTAAAAGATGGAGCAATAGGAAAGATGATACCGAATGGTCAGTATTATAATGTTCCAATAAAAAAAGGCATAGGCTGCCAACAAACCTTAATTGTAGACCATAAAGCTTATGAGCCTTTTAGCAAAAGAATAGATCTAGGTAAAGAAAATTTGACAATAGAATTAACACCCAAAAGGTCTTATCAATTTAAAGGAATAATCACCAATCAGTGTGGCGCAGTTTTAGGCGAAGCAAAAGTAAGTCTTAAGGGTTATCCAGGAAGTAAAAGAACCGCAAAGGATGGAACTGTGAACATTGGGTTTACTCCTCCTGCTAATAAAGATAAGGTAACCGTTGTGATTTCCAATGCTGGCTATCATACAGAAACTCTAGAGATTAAACTCAACAAGCTCAAAACGACCCAAATGATTCCGTTATCAAGATCAAAGATCACGGTCCTTGTAACCAATCCAAATAACAAAAGACTAAGCGGTGTTAGGTTGCGTTTAGGTAGCAATAAATCTGGAACCACAGACGATAATGGTGCGTACATTTTTAACTTAAAGAAAGGAGAAAATTGTCGTCAAGATTTAACCGCAATCCGAAATGGATATGAGAGCTTTTCCGATGTTGTTAATCTTAGAAATGGAAGGATTTCAATCAAATTGAACGGAAAAAAACTTACGAAATATGAATTCCAAGGAACGATCATTAATCAATGTGGAAAATCAATAGCAGAAGCAAGTGTTCAGATCAAGGACCATTCGCAAGCCAGAAGAACTTCTAAAGATGGAAAGATCTCCATCTCTTTTACTACCTCAAAAGACAAGGTCGATATTATTGTTAAAAAAAGTGGTTTTCATCGTGAAATAAAGACTATAAGCATTAGTGAAATAATGCAACCACACCAGATAAAGATATCAAAGAGTAGCGCGACTATTCTAGTGACCGAATCAAAACCCAATTCAAAGAAAATCATTGGTGCATCAATTTATGTTAATAATGTTAAAAAGGGAATCACCAATGAGCAAGGAGAATGTACAATCGCATTAATCAAAAATTCGGGTTGTCCTCAACAACTAAAAATCACTAAAAGAGGATATACAACCTATTCGAATTATGAAGATTTCACCAGTAATTTTAGAAAAATAAAACTAATTAATGAAAGAGAGGAGGCTAAACCAGATATTACTTTTGAGATAAATGTAATAGTAAAAAGTCAAGCACAGAATGAAAGAATTGCGGTTGATTATGCGGATGGCACTAAAAAGGTATCCTTCAAAAATATAAAAGCAGGTCTTTACAGGTTCACTTTAAAGCGATCAGTAGACCCAAAACTCTATGATTATATTGACAAAGGTGGAAAATTAAGAGCAAGAATTTTAAATAACATTAGATTTACAAGGTCTCAAAATTTAAGCAAAAGTAATCCAAAGGTATTATTTAGATATTAATAATACCAACCCATTTTTCTTCTTTTAAAATGCTGGAACACTCGTTCTGGCATTTTTTAAATGCTTTTCCTTACGCTGATTATTAGTGGTGCCGGATTCACTTTTGGTCAGGCATAAACCACTGCTATTTCAAAACAAGCTTCTTCAAAACTCTCGATAGGAATAAAAGGTGGTTATGATTATCCTTTGGAGGTGTAGACTTTGCTTACAAAGAAGTAAATCAAAATGTTAGCGGAGTTTGCGATGAATTCTTTTGGGCAACTGGAAATTATATGGAGGCTAGAAATTCCTCTTTAAAATTCTTCATTGATTTAGCGGCGTCTACGTCTTCCGGAAAATTCCATTGCTTCTCCTTTTCCAAAACCATAACTAAATCCAAGGGCAATAAACCGGCCTCGAATTCCATAATCATAAGAATAGAATTTTAACGCTGGTCGATCAGCGACTCTTTCACGAAAACGGGAAGCAAAAACATCTCGGACACTTAAACTAATCACGCCTTTTTTCTTAAATAATTTTTTACGGATTCCAAAGTCTGCAAATAAATTGGCGGAGTTAAAACCTTGAACCGTTTCCACCTTAGAACGATATTGACCAGTTACTTCAAAATCAACTCCAGCGGGCAACTTAAATTTTCCAGTTAATTTCGCACTCAATTGATCACTATCAAAATCAAAATTTCTTTCTTGAAATTCTCCATCTCGAGAAAAATAATTATAATTTAAATCACCCGTAAAAGAGATTTTTTTGTTGATTAAATACTTTAAATTTAACTCTACCCCAGTTGCATTATTGGTTCCCAAGTTGAATGGTTGAGAAATTCTAGAATTGTCATTCACAATAGAAATATATTCAACAACCTGTTGCGTATAACGGTGATAAACGCCAAAATTAGCTGTCAATTTTCCCAATAAATAAATACTAGTAATTTCATAAGAATCCGTATACTCTGGCAATAAATCTGGGTTACCTTTTCTAATGTTTGCCGGATTTCTAGGGTTAAAAAATGGATTTAAACTCCATAATCTTGGACGAGAAACACGACGAGAATATCCTGCTTGTAAAGAAATCTTTTCATTGATTTTATAAGAGGTATGCAGCGTAGGAAAGAGGTCCGTAAAGTTTTGTGGATCTTTTTGATTCGTAGAAACCAATTCGGTTACCAAGTCCGTATTCTCTACACGCAATCCTAATTTCAAGCCCCATTTTGGTCCTTCGTACGCTCCGGTTGCATAGACACCTAGAACATTTTGATTATACTCAAAAACATCTGTAAGCAACGGATCTTTCAACCAAATTCCATCTGTAAAATCAGACACTTCAAAATCATTACTCACTTCATTTAGGACATATTGCAAACCCGTTTCCACCGTAAATCCATTTGCGAAAGGCTTGTTATAATCTAATTTGAAGGTTGTTTTTAAATCTTTAAAATCTGTCCGTGTTCGTTGTTCGCTATCAGGTCTGTCACCAAAAAGTGTTCGATTAAAAAACTCAGAAGATTGATCCTTGGCAAATAAACTACCCAAGGCACTAATAATTAAAGTATGTTCTTTATGGTCTTTAAAATCTTTTTTATACTGTAACTCATACTGATATTTAGGATTGGTCGCTTCGGTCACCTCAGACCGATTCCACTGAGCAAGATCCTGACCGTTTGCGTCCTGAAAAATAAAATCTGTACTAGAAGGTTGATCCTCCACTTCATAAGCAAAACTTCCTGATAAGGTAATTACATTACGCTTATTGATATGATAATCTGTTCCTAAAATGACATTATAAAACAACTCATTACGATCTTCAAAACCAGTTGACCTAGTCGAGGTATTGAAAAATTCTAAATTTTCTTCATCCAAATTTCGATTGATATTTTCTGTATCTCGTGGACTAACGCGATATCCTACACCTAATTGGCTAAAGAGATTAAATTTTTCAGTTCGACGATTTAGGCTTAAACCAAAACTATGATTATGAGGAACACCAGTATTGATGGTAAAGGAACCATTCATCCCTTTTCGTTCTTCTTTTTTTAATACAATATTGATAATTCCACTGGTCCCTTCTGCTTCGTATTTCGCGGATGGATTGGTGATCACTTCTACGCTTTCAATCATGTCGGCAGTGATGGTTCCTAATGCGCCTCCTTGTTCATTGGCGATTACCGATGGTTTTCCATTGATCAGAATCTGGACGCCTTGGCTTCCACGTAAACTGATAGCTCCTTCAATATCCACATTCACAGATGGAACATTATTTAGTACTTCCAACGCACTGGCTCCCGTGGAACTCAAATCTTTTCCTACATTAAAAACCCTTTTATCTAATTTGAATTCGGTCTGTGAACGTTCGGCTCGAACTTCTACTTCGTCTAACATTTCGCTGTCTTCAGAAAGGGAAATTGTTCCTAGATCTACTTTCCGCTCTTTGATGGAAAATTCGGTTATTTTTTTAGCAGCATAGCCAATAAAAGTAATTTCAATATAAAAGTCCTTCCGCTTCGCCATTACGCTAAACATGCCAGTCTCATCAGTAGTTGTTCCAGCGATAGGTGTTCCGGTTGCCTTATCAGCTATCATAACGGTAGCAAATTCGACAGGCTGGTTATTTCCTGCTGTGACCTGTCCAATTATTTGAATACCCTTGGGTTGAGCAAATAAAGTGAGAGAAAAGCAATTCAAGAGTAAAAAGAGTAGAAAATTTTTCATTATCAATAATTGTGAATCAATTTTTTAATACAACTTCCATATACTAATAATACGGTAACTTTTAGAAAAATAGATATAGGGCCTATTTTTTACTGGTTGGCCTTTTTAGATTATCAAACAGAAATTAAAAAGTTACCGCACCACTAATACACAAAATTACACCATATTTAAGCTCCAAACCTAAATAATCGGTCAACGACCATATAAACAGGATAACCGAAACATAAAGCGCTCAAAAGAATTGGTCAAACAGCTGAAGGAGTAATTCAGTCGTTGATCGAAAAATATGCTATTAATAAGAAAAACCCATTAACTTTGAACAAAGGTTAAACTATATGAATAAACCATCATTTAGATTTTCAAAGGAACACGGTTTTTTAGCCTTGTTGTCCTTCATTTTATTCCTAGCCACTGTCTTTGACAAAAAGGCTCCCTCCTTGGCATTATCAGATTTTTGTTTTTTCTTGAACTATATAATAATCGCCTTACTTATTAGCTACCTCTACATTCCTAAATTTTTATACAAAAAAAAATACCTACATTTTATTATTGCCCTATTACTCACCCTTGGCATTGGGCTTTATTTCGAAGAATTTATTTTAGAAAAGATATTTTTCGCAGACTCTAGAGGTAAAACTTTTTTAGGGGTTATTCCTACGCTTTTTGATATTATTCCAGTAATCTCCATTTTTGTTGGGTTTAAACTTGGATGGGATGCGCAGGTTAAACAATCTGAAGTAGAACAATTGAACACCAAAATAGCCGAAAGCCAATTAGAATTTTTACAATCTCAAATCAATCCTCATTTTTTATTTAATAATTTAAATAACTTGTATGCCTATACTTTAGAAAATTCTCCTAAAGCGCCAAAAATAATCCTTGGGCTATCGGGATTGTTGCGGTATATGTTATATGATTGTAAAGAGCGAATGGTATTATTAGAAAAAGAAGTGAAATACTTAACCGACTTCATTCATCTAAATGAGTTACAACTTGAAGAAAAGGGAACGGTTGAATTTAATATCTCAGGAAATCTAAATGAACATCGAGTAGCTCCTTTATTATTTTTAGTATTTGTAGAAAACAGTTTTAAACATAGTTTGTCTAGTATGACAGAAAATATTTTGATTAAAATTGACCTAAAAATTTTGGATAATAAATTGTACTTTTCCTGCTTAAATAATTTTTCTGAACAAACAAATACTGAAAAATTATCTCATGGTATTGGCTTAGAAAACGTACAAAACCGATTAGATTTATTGTATCCAAACGCCCATACTTTATCTATTCGAACTAATAATAATCAATACAGGGTTAACCTTATTTTAGAATTGAATCCTAAAGAAAAATGACGCGTTGTATCATAATCGAAGACCAATCTCCTGCCCAAAGAATTCTAAGCACCTATATTAGTGATGTTTCTCAATTACAATTGGTAGAAACTTTCGGTGACGCACTTGCTGCTTTAGAGTTTTTAAAAACCAATCCAATAGATCTGGTATTTTTAGATATTCATTTACCCAAGTTATCTGGAATGGCCTTTTTAAAATTGTTGAGCCCTCGTCCAAAAATAATTTTCACAACCGCCTTTACTGAATATGCTATAGATGGATACGAATTAGATGCGGTTGATTACTTATTAAAACCTTTTTCATTCGAACGTTTTTACAAAGCTGTTTCTAAAATAATTTTCCCCGATACTTCTAAAATTTCAGAACCCAATATTGCTGTTGAGAAAAATGATTTTATTTTTATTAAAACTGGGAATGATTTTTTAAAATTAGAAATTGCAGCCATCCAATTTATCAAGTCCCTAGGAGATTATACTCAAATTTTTACGACCAGTGGCAAACACCTTGTTTCCTACCCATTGAAATATTGGTCTGAAAACCTACCAACCAAATATTTCTGTCAAATTCATAAATCTTCGGTAGTCAATATCCGACATGTTGAAAAGGTATCAGGGAACCAGCTTTTTATCCAACAAGAAACTTTAACTATCGGTAGAACTTATAAAGAAACCTTTTTTAGAGACTACTTAGAATCTTTTTAAGAAAACATTTTCATCTTTTCCGTGTTCTATTCTAATATTTAGAATCTCTAATTTTAAAAGAATAATTTCGCATATGAAAAGTATTTTTGCATTCCTCTTGTGTATCTTCTCCCTCGCTTGCCAAACATCTGATTCCCAAAAAATCAATAGTCCTAACCAAGGATTTCCATTACAAACGGTACAAACCAATACGGAATTCAACGATTATTGGTATGCCGGAAAAGCAGAAATTACCAGTTACGATTTGGAGCAATCTCGCTACGGTGAAATTCATCAGGGAAAGGCTGCTTTTATTTTTGTTACGGAACCTTTTTCAAAAAACAAACAAGTAAAACTAGATTACCCAGATGCTAAATCAAAAGACAATGTCTCTGTTTTAAAAATGAATGCCACTAGAAAATTCAACACAGGCATCTATCCATACTCTACAATGCAATCCGTTTTTACGCCCATCAAATTCAAAGATCATCCGAACACCTTAAAAATTGCCACCAGTTCTCAAGAATGGTGTGGACATACTTTTGAACAGCTAAATTTAAAGAAGACGCATTACGATCATCAACTATTTTCTTATTTTGAATCAGAAGGTGACGCCACCAATAAACTCGACAAAGCTTGGCTAGAAGATGAATTATTTAATCGAATTAGAATTCAACCAAGTGCACTTCCTACCGGAGAAATAAAGATAATTCCTAGTACAATCTTTTCTCGTTTTCGACACATTGACTTAAAAGTAGAAAACGCCAACGCGACTTTAGAGAAAGGAAAAACAGAAGGGCAAATGCGCTACCAAATCAACTACCCTAGTTTAGGTAGAACGCTCTCAATTTATTTCCAAAAAGAATTTCCATATGTCATTGAATCTTGGGAAGAAGCCTTTGCGAATAGTCCAAATTTAGTAACAAAAGCCTCTAGAATAAAAACGATTAAACTAGATTATTGGTCTAAGAATGGAACGGTCGATGTGAAGTATCGAAAGGAACTTGGATTGGAATAGTTGAGATGGCTTCTTGCTTCTTGCTTCTTGCTTCTTGCGACCTCAAAGCAACCGTAAAGTAATCGCTATTGAAGACGGCAAGAAGCAAATGGCAAATGGCAAAAAGCAAAAAATCATTCCGACATAAAAAGAAAAAATTCGATTGGTTAATTAATCTATTTTCAAGTCCTGAACAACCTATCTAATCACTATAAAACTAGCAGATCCAAATCGCATAGGATGACCAGGTAAGATCACTCGGTACATTCCTGCATTTAGGTCTTTAGTTGGTAAAATTATTTCATTAAAACCATTAGATAGATCAAAACTTGTTCTTAAGACTTCAACGCCTAATTCATTATAAATCAATAAAGTCTGTTCTTTCGATTCAGGAAACGTTAAGGTCATTCGAATATCTTTTTCCATGATTGGATTTGGATATAATTTTAGAATTTCTAAACGATCAGAATCAGTAATAATCGTAGAAGTCTCAATTGAATTTGTGCTGGCAGACGCTTCGGTAGAGATCGCTGTTTCATCATCTTCATTCACCGTTAGGGGCGTACCATTGTTTGGTGTGCTATCTAAATCATCTTCATTCATTGCGATCACTTCCGCATAATGATTGATTGGTGAATCCGTCAAAGAAAAATAGTTTAATTCGATCACAGCCGTTTCGCCAGCCGGAAGTTCGTCAAGCGTATACAAGTTGTTATAAGAACTCATATCTCCCCGAGAAATCGAGAAAGGATTACTTCCTCGATAAACCGTACCATCGGGTTCAATGAAAGAAACTTCAATTCCCGTGGCATCTTCTGTTCCGTTATTTACCAACGTATAAACAACCGAGTAATTAGAATAAATATCTGGCGCATCGACACTTAAGGCTGAGGTTAATTCAAGGTCTACTCCATCTAAATTTGAAACATCTTCTAAACAATCTAAATCATAGTAACGGGTAATTTGGTTCGTTGCATCGTAAACCAAAAAGTAAATCACTCCTGAAATTTCCATCATTCGAATTAAACCTCCTTCTAATTCAATCGTCTTGGAAAAAATCATCTCTCCGTTCAGAGTTCTCTCAACTAGTACCTGGTTTGGTCCAAAAGAAGTTCCTCCGGAAGCAACCACTCGTCCTCCATCCAAAGTATTCAAGATATTAGTGAAGGAAAAAGTATTAGGTTCACTCGGATTCGCTGGGTCGCGATTATAGGTTCCATTTAAACTTTCTGAAATAAATTCACCATTAACAAAGTCACCTATCTCGGTTGAACCATAGTTACATTGTCCCATACAATTCGGCGTAAAAGCACTAGAGGTTACTTGATAATCACCGCAAATGGTTTGCTCGATATTTCC
The DNA here is from genome assembly GCA_937927835.1 of uncultured Saprospiraceae bacterium. GTDB lineage: Bacteria > Bacteroidota > Bacteroidia > Chitinophagales > Saprospiraceae > JALZUU01. The sequence goes on from CALGJS010000330.1 coordinate 17,454, forward strand.
TGAAGAATACTGGTTACTGATTAAGAATTTTGCGCTCAACACTTCCAGAGCATCATTTATTACCAACAAAGAAGTAATGCTTCCTGCCTGTCCATTTCGTTCACTAAAAACAAAAGCTACTTGATCTGATGAAATTTGAATAGCTTTATTAAGATCAGGAATGGTTAAAAAATTGCTTTGCGAAGGAATGAGGTTATTAGTAATTGGATTCAAATTTTCATCGGTTAAAATAGCAAATAGGCCAATCTCATTTCTTGCAAAAATCATAAATCCATCATTAAATGCGGTGGCTCCTAAAATAAGCTCATAATTATCCATGATCGAATTTGGGATCGTCTTATTCTCTAGTGGTATACCATTTTGTATTTTTTGTAGAATATTATTTTGATCCGTATCATTCACCGTCTGATAGGTTACCTCTCGTTCAATTTCACCCAAATCTCCACTGTCAATTAACTCTCCATTGGCATCTATTTCTTTAAAATTTGCATTAAAGGTTCCGTCTACATCTGTTGTAGCAAACTTGACAATTTTTCCTCCGTTCGGTGTATTTTCAATACAATTAAGACTTCCTACCCCAAGGTTTGTCGCACATTCAGGACCGGAACCTTCTGGCAAAATATTTACAGCGGTCACCACCACATTATTATTTTCATTAGACTCCTCAATCGAATTATTATTGTCTACATTAAGAATAATATATCCAGGACCCAGCGGAATATTAAAGCTTTCTAAAAGAAAAATAATATCTACTTCATTTAACGAACCACCTGCACTTAGATTTGAAAATGACGCTTGTCCAATTTGTTGATCCCCTAGATTCAATTGATTGTCACTAGAATAGTAATAATAAATATCGAAAGAACCTCCTGCAGTAGCCGTACCAAGATTTTCTAATCGATAATTAAACAATGTTTCTTCTCCTCTTCGAATAGTTGGAGGCATTTCTATTTGAGTAACTAATAAATCAGGTAAACCGATGATTATGTTGTCGTCTGTACTCGCTTCATCATCTTCAAACGGTGTAGGAGGCGTACCATTCCCTGGAGATGAGTCCGCATCTAGCTCCGTTGCAAAAATTACTTCAGCAAAAGCAACTTGATCTTCTTCTTCCAATAAAAAATAATTTAAACTAAGCGTCACCGTCTCATATGGAAGAACAGACTCGACAGCATAAACCCCTGAATAAGTACTAAATGTTCCTTTATTAGTTTCAAACGGATTTCCTCCTGAATATACCACACCTGCAGGTTCAAGAACATTGACTTCAACATTGGTCGCAGTAAGCGGAGAATTATTAAAAAGGCTTAATTCAACTGAATAAGTTGAATACTGTTCTGGTTGATCATTCGGTTGATCAAGGGATAATTCCAGATCAATTCTATTAGGAAGAATAGTGGTAGCGAAGAATTCAGCAGAATTAGAAATATTGTTTTCCTCATTCGATTCTACCACCGAATTATCATTGTCAATTACAACAAAAATATATCCTTCTCCAAGCGTAACGCCATCAGAACTCCTTAAAAATATGGTTCCAATTTCAACCATTCCACTTCCTGCGGAAAAACTATTATAGGACTTTTGTCCCACTTGCGGATCTCCAAAATTTAATTGATTATCGGTAGAGTAATAAAAGTAAGCAGTAAATGGTCCAACCGCATCCGCTTCTCCTAGATTCCTTAAACGATACTCAATTTCTGTAACATCTTCAAACTGAATTAAACTTGGAACTTCTAACTGATCTACGGTTAAATCTGGTAGATTCTGATTAACAACCTCATTAAAATTAAGAACTGCTTCGTCATCTTCACTTGGATTTGGAGGTGTTCCATTATCGGGTGTACTGTCAACATCTGCTTCATCAACCGACGATACTTCACCATATAAATCAACTTGATCTTCGGTAAGAACATAGATATTTAAGGTTAGCGTTTCAGAGGCACCAGGCGCTAAACTACTTAACTCCCAATTGCCAAAATAATCAGAATAACTCCCTCCTGTCAATTCAAAAGGATTACTTCCGGTCAATACAAAACCATCAGGTATTGGAATAGATATGGTTAGATTATTCGCAAGTTCACTTCCATTATTCGTAATTGTAAAACTAGCACTAGTTCTGTTATAAATAGCTGGATTTAAGTCCTGAGAATTTACATTCAATTCCAGGTCTATAGTATTAAAAACCGAAGAAGGACTTGGTAAATTCGTTGCCATAATACTTAGCATATTAAGGAAGAACAGGGTCAAAACTGTTATTTTTTTCATAGTCATACTTTTTGTGTTGTGATACTCTAAATACCTATTGGTCAGCGTATTAAAGAAGCCAATCCTTAAGTATTAAAAAGATAAAATGTTAGAGATAAAATTGGAAATGAGAGGAAATGCTGTCAACAGTGTGAAAGAATATCACGTTATTTTGTAGAAAAAAAATAACACGGGCCAAATTCCAGAACCAGATTAGTATAATGTAAAAGTACAAAATCTTTTTAAAAAATGTATAACATGTTTAGGGTATTTTAAAAATAAATCCGTAATTTTTTAATTCACAAAAGTTATTTTAGGATTTCCCTTTAGGAGTCATTCTATTTTTTTTGACAAATCAGCTATCTGCCATTTCTAATAATTCAGAAACTGTTTTAAAAATAAATCCTTTGGCTTTTAACCCTTGAATGATCGGTTCTAGTGATTCCAGGGAAGCCTCTCTTCCATCGTTCATAGGATGCAATAAAATAATAGAACCATTTTTCGTTTGGTCAATTACAAATTGAGAAAGTTTTTTAGGATCCATATTTAAGGTAGGGTTACCTTCAGGAGAAACATCCCAAATAATTGTTTTGCGATTGTTTTGTTTTAAATACAAAGGAAGCATAAAAATTTTCATTCCATAAGGCGGTCTAAAATGGATATCTCCAACATAACCAGCTTCGCGCAATAATTTATCAGTAGGCTCAATTTCTTGACGGATGGTTTCATAAGACCGTAAACTTAAAATCCGATGGGTATAACTATGATTACCTAATTCGTGGCCCTCTTCCACAATTTTTTTAATAGGCGAGAGATCCTCTTTCATTAACTTACCAATTGGAAAAAAGGTAGCTTTTACGTTATGATTTTTCAAGATGTTCAAGACGGTATCTATTTTTTCATTGGGACCGTCGTCTAAGGTAAGCGCTACCACTTTTTGGTTGGTCTCGACACGTGCATAAATTTCTCCAAAGAGTTGGATGGTTCTTGCTCTATTCAACCAATAGACACCAAAAGCAGCAAGCGCTAAAAGGAAAAAGAGGGTTATAATTTTTTTCAAGAAAAATAGTTTATGTGAGAGAAGGCTCAAAAGTACAAAGTTTTTCTAAAATAGAAAGACCCAAGGAATATTTCATCCTTAGGCCTCGCTACCCTTTTTGCTACTGGGAGTTTAAATAGTTAGTACTGCAATAATCACTTTAAAATAATTTTACCACTCACAGCAGCAGCATCTTGGGTTTGTATTTGATATATATAAGTTCCAGTTGCCAAATCTTCCCGAGTTACCGTCACATTGGAAGACTGGAGATTCTCTACTTTCCGAACCAATTTTCCATCCATTCGATAAAGACGGATGGTGGCGAAAGATTCGTTTTCGGACAATTGGAAATTAATAAGGTCGGTGGCAGGATTTGGAAAAACGGAAATTCCTATCTCTGCCATAACTTCCTCACTAATTCCAACCGTCAGGTTACAAAAACTATTGTTTAACGTGTTTGTGGGCACTGGCATATCTGCCGCCGCTATTAAAGCAGAAACATCTGGACAAGGTAAGGCTGGTTGAGGTTGAACTACTACGGCGAAGGTCATATTATTTGATTGGCCAGGAGACAACCTCATGGGGCCCATAGACATTAGAGATCGTTTATCTCCAATCGCAGTCTGTTCACTACACATAGACCATCCATTGGAAGCATCTGCCGGATTATCTGTGTAAAGAAAATTTGTAGGTTCATTATTTGGCGTCATAAAAGAACCACCATCGATTCTACGGCCAGTCAAAAACCTATAATATTCATAAGCTTGACTTGGATCAGTCCATCCAACGGGAGGTGGAGGAACAACCCCACCATTAAAATAAAAAATAGAACTATTCATCCCCAGTCTATCTGTTCCTTCTCTATTTAATGGGCCTTCCAATAATTTCACCCCAAACAATGGTGGCTCCTCGTATGATTGCACACCGTTACAATTTCCACTTCCTTCCCCATCGATGGCATCAGCATTGTAAAAATAAGTTAGATTTTCTTCGGGTGCAGTTCCAATATAATCATCAACCGGACAACCCAAGTCCGCATCTAGCCAAATTCCAGCAAACATTGAATCAATTGGCTCTACGCCTCTATTAATAAATTTTACATCATAAAAACTAGCATTGTTAATATTTTCCTCATTAGAATTATAAACATAGGCCAGAATTTGAACTTCAATAGATATAGGATTTGCGTTAATATTATTAACATTTCCACCATCATGAAAAACCCACCAAACTGCCTGATCCGCACACTTTATTAGCGGATAATCTCCGGCCATTGGATCATAAATGCCATCAAAATTTTGATCATAAAATGGTGCGAATCCACCCGCTAAGTCTGGCATCTCAAAGCCATAAACTGGATTAAAAAATGGATTGCCTTTGGCTGGCCAGCCGAGGATACTATTCGGCACTGGATTATCAATTTGTCCGTTGTCTTCAAAGTCTGTCCGAAAATCTTCAATCTCTACACCATTTACTTTAAATAATCGATCCCAATTAGCACATAACTCAGAATCCGAGGATGGCGGATTCTGAGTATACGGCCCCGGCCAATATCCATTGGAATCATCCGTAGCATAAGTTTTCGCGGCCAATTTTAAATTACCACCATCATCAAAACCACCAAACCATAAATTACCGGTGAATATCAATCCAGGCCCTTCACCAGTGGCTGTCTTTGGCCATTCATAAGCAGGCGTATTTCCACTAAGATCAAACGCCCATAGTCCAGAGCTACTTAAAGTGATGGTAGAATTAGCAGCGTCCAGCGTTTCCGTAGCAGTTCCAGCAGCACAGAATTGAGCATGATTGGTATTGATAATCCCAATAATGAAAATAAAAGATAAAAAAACGGAGAGGTGAAAATTTTTCATAGCTTATATTTTTTGTTGATTCTATCTCAAGATATCTATATTCTTCCTACTAAACTAGGACCATTGTGTGAACGGGTCATTTGAGTATATGAATAGTAAAGTTGAAATAGTAAGTGAAAATTCTATCATTATTCTAAAATAATCTTACCACTCACCGAAGCTCCGGTTTTAGTTTGGATTTGATAAACATAAGTCCCAGTTGCCAAATCTTTTCGAAATATTCTCACGTTATAATTTTTCAAATTTTCCTCTTTCGTAACCAACTGTCCATCCATTCGATAAAGACGGATCGTGGCAAATGTTTCCTCTTCTGATAATTGAAAATTGATAAAATCACTGGCAGGATTCGGGAAGACCGACAGACCGATATCTTTAGTTAATACTGCATTAGTACCAACCATCATATCACAATAATCACCGGGATTGGTAAACGTCCATAAATGCAAATTTGTATCATTGATCAGATCTGTAACACCGGGACAAGGCATACTAGGTTGTGGCTGCACGGTTACTGAAAAAGTCATTAGATTGGTAGTTCCAGGGGAAATATAATCAATTGGTCCAACAGATAAAAAAAAGCGTTGATCGCTGATTGATGCCCCTTCACTACACATGGACCATTGATCCTCATTAGCAGGATTTCCAGGATACAGAAATTTTGTAATTTCGTTGTTTGGATTTAAGTAAGGAGCGCCATCTGCTCGAAGACCACTCATCACACGATAATATTCAAAAGCTTGGGTTGGATTAGGAGGAACCGGTGTGCTGCCATCTGGTAAAGCAATAAAACTAGAAATGGTATCAATATCTCCACCAAATTGATCAAGCGGTCCTCGTAACATTTTAATTCCAACCATCGGCGGCTCCTGCCCATAAGTAGAAATGCCTTGGCAGCTTAGACCAGACTGGCCGTCTACTGCATCCGCATTATAAACATAAACCAGATTTTCTTCTGGAACTACTCCCAAATAATCATCATAAGGACAACCCAAATTTGGGTCTATCCATAATCCCATATAAACATCATTCAATGCTTCTTCTCCTCTGTGAATAGTTTTTATATCATAAAAGCTAGTGTTAGCAATATTACTTGACGCTGATTCGTAGGCATAAGCCAATATCTGAACCTCAACTCCAATAGGATCTATATTTAAAAAACTAGTGTTTCCAATATCATTAAAAACCCACCAAACTGCCTGATCAGCACATTTGATTTGTGGATAATCTCCTGCCATGGGATCATAAATATTATTACCATCCATATCATAAAATGGCGCAAGGCCTGAATCAGTTACTGGCAAATCAAACCCATGAATATCAAAAAAGTGAGCGTTGTTCATAGCAGGCCAACCTAAAATATTGGCTGGAATTGGATCATCTAACTGATTGTTGTCATTATAATCTGCCAAAAAGCTTTCAATTTCACTTTGAGTCACTTTAAACAGTTTGTCCCAATTGGCACAGTCTTCATTATTAGTCGTTAAAGTGTTCGAATGAATTGGGCCAGGCCAAAAGCCATTATTATCTCCTTGACCATATAGCTTTCCAGCCATTTTTAAATTTAAGCCATCATCATAACCACCCATCCAAAAATTGCCTGTAGAAATTAATCCAGGTCCTTCAATCGGAATATCTTCATTATAAGGCCATTCATATGAGGTACTTCCAGAAGGGTCAAAGGCCCAAATACCCGTGCTACTGAGGGTTATTTTAGCATTGGTCGTATTGAGGGTTTCGGTGGCTGTTCCAGCTGCACAGTTTGGTTGTGCATTAATAAAATTTGCTTTTCCAAATAGAATCAGGAAAATAATTAGGGTAAAATTTTTCATGGTTTAAATTTTAGATTCAGAAGTTGAGCTGTTAAAATAACTAGATTTCTCAAGAAATTTAAGGCCATTGTGTAACCTGGTCTTTTGCTTGTATGAAGGATGATAATTAACTATTTAAATAGGTAAAGGTCATGACTATTCAAAATCATTTAACCGTCGGAAAATAAACCAGAGGGAATTCAGTTTATGTAAAAGGATTAATTAAATTTGCCCTTTTAGTACACTCTGTATTTAGATGAGCAATCATTAAAAAAATTAGACAAGCCTCTATATGGCAGTCGTACAAACTAAAAAGACTACCCAAATTCATTTCAAATTGATACTTATGCTTCGTTTCTATATTATGTTTTTTTTTATGTTCTCCTCCTATTTCTTGCTGGCACAAGAAGGTTGGGAAACTAGACCTGATTTGCCGGAGGATTTTCCTAAGGTAGAAGAAACGGAAAAATTGTTATTTTACATTCAAAGAAATCGAAATAAGAATACGATTGTTTATGATCTCAATTTAAACCCAAATGGTAGTCTAAATACTAGAAATCCAATTGAAGTTTATTGGCGAAAGTTTCAAAATCATAATGGATTAAAAGATGATCTATCTTGGTTGGAATTGAAATTTGCATATGGATATCGTTCCCGTAAAAAAGACGTCAGCTATACCATTAAATTAAAGGCTTATAATGAACGATACATTCAACTTACTTTTAAAGATGGAAAATGGACTCCCATAATCACTCTTAATGGTCAATCTTGTATTTTAAAAAATTTATATATTTTTGCGGATGAGTCTAGATTCTGGCCTTCCGTCAAATACGCAGACATCTATGGAGAAAGCATCTTGACGAAAGAATTGGTAAAGGAAAGGATTTACAATAAATAAAACAAAACGATTTATAAGACAATTAGATTACTGCTAACTTTTCCCTCTTTTCTTATTATCTCAAATCAAAAATATCTATATTTGTTTCTGCAATGAAACCATTGCGATCCATTTACTCCAGCCACACCAATTCTATATTTTAAAATAGAATCTATTTACTTGATCCTTTATCAAAGATTACTCATGAAAAAGAATGTTCTTTCATTTCCATTTTTTTGGAAAAAACACTTAAGCCTTGGTCTTTTATTGCTAGTCCCAGTTTTATTATTAATTGGTGGCTGTAAGACCAAGAAAAAGGTCATGACGGATACCAGCACTGATGACGGAATCATCCGCTTTAACTTTCTACAACTAAATGATGTGTATGAAATAGCACCGCTTGAAAACGGTAAAGTCGGAGGTATGGCACGAGTGGCAACCTTACGTAAACAACTCACCAACGAAAATCCAAATACGCTGACCGTCTTAGCAGGTGACTTCCTTTCGCCTTCTCTAATCGGCACGATCAAGCGAAATGGAAAGCGAATTAAAGGAGCTCAGATGGTCGAAGTTATGAACGCTACAGGAATCGATCTAGTAACTTTTGGTAACCACGAATTTGATATTAAAGAACAAGAATTGCAAGATCGAATCAACGAGTCTGAATTTACTTGGCTCGGAACGAGTGTCCGACGAATCAATACCAAAACTGGAAAAAAATCTAAGTTTTACCAAGAGACAGACTCAACCGTCAACTACGTTCCTGATACTTGGACTTGGGATATTTCGGATGAAGATGGTACTTCTATTAAGGTCGGTTTTTTTGGAGCTACCTTGGATATGAATAAGGTCAAGTATGTCGAGTATTTGGATGTAACCAATACTTGCCTTGAAGCAGTACAAACCCTTTCTATGCAGACAGATGTAGTGATTGGTCTGACGCATTTAAACGTAGCAGAAGATCTTGAATTAGCGGCTAAACTACCACAGGTTCCGCTACTGATGGGTGGACATGATCACCATCATATCAAGGAAATGGTTGGCAATACGCACGTTTGTAAAGCGGATGCTAATGCTAAAACCGCTTATGTTCATACCTTAATTTATAATAAAAATACCCGAAAAACCACCGTTTCTTCTAAGTTGATTGATATCAATGATCAACTCCATTCTGACGAAGAAGTAAAATCAATTGTAGATAAATGGAAGCGGATTATGGACGACAATTTGACGAAAGTTGTCGACCAACCTTATGCTGAAATTTACTATTCAAAAGTTCCACTCGACGCGCGGGAATCTGTGAATCGTAGTGAGCAAACCAATGTTGGTAGAATGATTAATGAGGCGATGATAAAAGTTGCAAAACGGGAAGTAGATCTTAGTTTTTTTAATAGTGGTTCGATTAGAATTGATGATAAATTACAAGGTGCAATTACCGCAGTCGATGTGTTTAAGATTCTTCCGTTTGGTGGTTCACTAGCGGAAATTGATATAAAAGGTGATCTATTATTGAAGGTGCTAGATGAAAGTAAATCTCGTATTGGGCAAGGTGCTTACCTTCAAAGAAAGAAAGTTTTTTATAGCGATAAAAAAGAAGCTTGGATGATCAACGGTGCTCCGCTAGATCCAGAAAAAGTTTACCACGCTATCACCACAGAATTTCTTTTGATGGGGATTGATTTAAAAACCCTACATGTAAATGATCCAGGCATTAAAAAGATTTTCCGACCTGATCCAGATGATCGTACCGACTTACGAAATAATGTCAACCTTACTTTTATTGACTACTTAATCAATCTTCCAAGTGAACGAGATTAATGACAATGGCCGAGTAATAAACGCTACAGAAAAGCTCGCAGACAAAGACCATCGTGGTCTTAAATACGGAGATGGCTTATTCGAATCTATTCGGATGTTGAACGGTAAAATGCCTTTTCTAACAGATCATCTTCGACGACTTTATCGTGGGATGAAATTTCTTAAAATTGAAAAGCCCAAACATTTTACCACTGCTTTTTTCCGTAAGGAAATTAAACGGATTACAGGTAAGGAAAAAAACCTACGCATTCGACTATCTGTCTTTCGAGCACCCGGTAGCCTATACACTCCTACCAACAATAAATCATCATATCTAATTGAATGCCAATTAATTAAGTCAAATAACTGGAAGTGGTCAAAGAAGGGATTAACCCTAAAAATCTGCCCTACGGTTCAACTGCCTATCACTCCTTGGTCGGGACTAAAAACCTCCAACGCCCTACCCTATATTCTGGCTGGACTTTGGAAAAAAGAAGCAGACGTGGATGATTGTATCTTACTAAATCAACAAGGATTTGTGGCGGAGGCAAGTAGCTCAAATGTTTTTTATTTTAAAAATAAGATACTCTATACTCCAACGGATAATTCGGGAGCGATCCTAGGCGTTCTACGAAAACAGATCATAAAATTGGCAAAAGAAAAGGGAATAAAATTGGTTAAAAAGGATATTCTTCCGGAGGAATTATTGGAAGCAGAGGAGGTGTTTTTGACGAATGCGGTGCAGGGGATTCGATGGGTTAAGTCGCTGGAAAATGTGAGGTTTGGCAATAAAAATATTAAGGTGATTGCTGAAGGATTTTCTAAAAATTACTTGAAAATATAATTAAACATATAGGCCAGATGGGAATACCGCGATAGCGATCGTGAATTAGGTGTCGTACTTATTTGTTCATACTTTATTAAAAAATCAATAACGCACTCCAAACGATAATATGATCCCCAAACGCTCCATTTTAAGTCTATTTAAATTCCCATTCTAATTCCCATTCTAATTCCCATTCTAATTCCCATTCCCATTCCCATTCCCATTCTAATTCTAATTCTAATTCTAATTCTAATTCTAATTCTAATTCTAATTCTCACCCCCATAAGCGTAAAGGCTATTTTTCGGTCTTATTTAAAATCATAATACCTTGTTTTAATTCTTTAATCAATTCATTAAATCCAGATCCTTCCTTGGGGAATGAGATATCGGTTGAAAAATACCTTTTTGTCAAATTATCATCAGAATCCATTGCCAGCTGCGTAACAAAAACACTAAATTCTCTTTTTTTACCAGTTGTCATATTAAAATAGTCGTCAATCTTTGAATCTGCGACTTTTAAATAACTTTCAATTGTATATTTTCCTTTTACCTTATCTTTATAAATACAATTAATAAATTGAATTTTATTAATTCCATATTTTTTGAATAACATCCAAAAATCAGGATCTAATTCGTGTAGTTTTAGTTTATTTCCTATCAATAAAAACCCCTGAAAGGAAAACTTATCTGCATCGATAAATTTGATATAATCATCCAAATCATCTGCCTTAATATCATTCAAATATAAGTAGTTATTGCTATCTGACAATTCACCAACTCGCTTCTTGAGATCAGTATCATTCCTATCATTTTTAATCAAAACATAATCCGGCCCCTGTTTGATAATACCAATAAGATTATCAAAAACAAGAAGTGTGCTTTCCTCTAAATCACTGAATATATTTCCAGTAAGAAGTGATTTGGCATAAGTCTTATAGACGATCGAGTCATAAGACAAATATTTTTCCAACCAGATATTCATTTTACTCGGGTCAAAGGACAAACTCAAGGCATTAGATAAATAGCATTCGGGTATATCAAGTAGCTTACTGATTTCAAAAAAGAATTGAAATGCTTGTTCATATGTTTCAAATTTAGACTCGTCTTCCCAGTAAAATTTTGCTTCAATTCTTGCAAAATCACTTTCATCTAGGCACAAAAGATGATGTCTAAATTTATCAAAAAATCCACCGTTAATTCTATTCTTACTACCTTCTCCCAGTCCCTCAGAAAATTCATAGTATTTATCAACTATAAATTTTTCCTTCCATTGATCTACATTAAAATAACATAATCTTCTAATTGACTCCATTACATAATATACATAAGTTGGATTTTCAAGATCGTAAACATGATATTTAAATGCACTTTCTAAACATGCTTGATAATTATAAGAAGATAGAAAAGCATTTAATTGTTCATATTTAGATTCTTGTTTGATGATTTCTAATGTAGAATTATCGACTATAAAATTCTTGCCCGTTCCATGTTTATTTTCAAGCCTGGATATTATATTTTTTAAACTTGATATTCTTTTCTCAGAATGTGGGTGTGTTGACTCTTGGACCTTATAGGTATAACCATCGATCAATAATTCTTTGTTTTCTAATCTTTTAGACAAACTAAATGCATCTAGTAAACCCTCAGAACTATAACCGGACTTGATTAAATATTGAGCAGCTAATCTATCCGCATCTAATTCATTTTCTATAGAATATTTACTGATTGCCTTTTCGGAACTAAAAAATATTCGTGGCTCAAAATCCCCTTGAACTTCTTTCACAAAAGATTCAATATTGTGATTCAATTGATAGTGAGCTAACTCGTGAGAAAGAACCCCAGCAAGACTACTTTCATATTTCATCTCGTTTAGCATTCCGACCGTTATAAAAATAGCTCCTGATGGAGTCATAAACGCATTTGGATGTCCATCTCTGGTTATGTACACTTTTATATTATCCTTCTTTTCCAATCCAGATGATTTTTTTAAAACATCCAGAATTTTATTCAAATACTCACTTGCCAGAGGCCAATTATTATAAATTAAACCTTCTTTCAAAAACTGTGAAAAGTTCTGTGCAGCATTATTAGAATACCGCATCAATGATCTGTCTGTTATTTCACCTCTATATTCTTTAGGTATACGATTATAAATTCCTTCTCTAAACGTTTCATAAGAAAAAATCGAATCTTTAAAACTAGTGTATTTTTTACCGAAATTAACTTGAGACTGACTACTAGCAAGTATCGGGAATAAACAAAAAATTAATATTAATACTCTCATTTTAATTTGTTCACTTTTAAAATTTTTCAACTCATCTAAGTATCTCAATGGACCGACGAGTTAGAAGACCTTTCTCTAAATTTTCATATCTATACGAAAACACATCAACGAACGAGTACCGTTGAACTATCTTAACAGGGCCATCTTAACTTAACAATTAATTTTCATAAAAATAATATTTTTCATTTAGATCGACAAAAAATACCACCATGATTTATGATTTTTCTTACATGTCATTTAGTGACCAAGAAGTCCTGATGGTTAGGGAAGGAAATAAATGGAAAGATGGATAAATACAATACCTCGTTTCATCCCAAAAAAGTATCACAACCCTCAACCAATTCCCTACTCCCTTGTTTACTCCTCATGGAAAATAAACATGAAAAACCCTGGATGGGAACCGTCTTAAAACTTGCTGCTATTTACAATATTATCTGGGGATTATGGGTAGGTCTATTCCCGAATCATTTTTTTGAATTAACAGGAATGGCCTTACCGATCCACCCTACAATTTGGCAAGGCATGGGAATGGTTATCGGCGTTTATGGAATAGGATATTGGTTGGCAAGCTACGCGCCTATCCGACATTGGCCCATCGTCTTTGTTGGATTTTTAGGTAAAATATTTGGGCCAGCAGGATTTCTACTAAACTATCTTTTAGGTAAACTTCCAGGTGCTTTTGGCTATATGTTATTGACCAATGATCTAATTTGGTGGATTCCTTTTGTTGGAATATTATTAGCCGTTCACAAGTCTGGTTGGAAATTAAGGAATAGTGATTAAATAAATTGAGATTCTAGGCAAAGTATTTTTGAGTCAATTAAATTGATATAATCTTTAAATTTTTCTGTTTGCAAGTTATTCTAGAAAATGATGATGCGTTTTTTTTTACCATGTAGGCACATAGAAAAATCGCGATAGAAGAGCCGCGATAGAAGAGCCGCGATAGAAGAGCTATGTGCTCTATATGTTAAAAAAAAATACGATAAAATACCACAATAAAAAAGCAATATTTTCACAATCTCTATTTTTTAGAAACAGGAATTAAGGCTTTTAAAAAAACCGTATAACCTCTCGCCCTAGTAACCGTACTTCAATCAAGATGACACCTACGATAAAGACCGAATCGCTTCCATCACCTTTTCCAAGTCAGGCGTTTCTTCTTTAGCGCAAAGTTCCATTAAAAATTCATCTTGTCGACGACCACGCGCCATCGCTTTCGCGTAAGGCAATTGAGGTTGAAAAGTCACTAAAGAATATTTAGAATAATAATCAGAAAATTGGACTTCCAACTGACGTTCTAAATTACGTTTTTTGATAAAAACTTCATCATTCACCTTGTCTTGCATCTCATAGAAATTATCGAGGGCAAGATCCCCAATCGCTCTAGCATTTTCAATTCGAGCGGTCTGAAACTCTTTAAAGATCTTTTCCCAATCTCCTTCATTCGCTCCAAGAATATCATCAAAAACTCGAACGTCTTCAAAAGAAGCATTCATCCCTTGACCATAAAAAGGTACGATGGCGTGAGCCGCATCGCCCATCACTAAAGTACGGCCATAAGCTTGCCAAGGAGCACAACGAATGGTTCCGAGTGTCCCAGTTGGATTTTTAAAAAAGTCTTCCAAATAATCTGGTGTATGGGGAATCAAGGTTGGGAAAAACTTCTCAAAGAAAGCAGCCACTTTATCTTTCGTGGTCAAATTATCTAAACCATATTCACCACCATAAGGATGAAACATGGTGACCGTAAAACTTCCATCTAAATTAGGAAGCGCAATAATCATAAACTCATCCCGCGGCCAAATATGCAAGGCATTTTTTTCAATCCGATAAGAACCATTTGGTCCAGGAGGAATCGTCAACTCTTTATAACCATGTTCTAAAAAAGATTGCTCATAATGGAATCGAAGTTTGGTTGTTTGCCCCATCATACTTCGACGAACCGAACTACCCGCTCCATCCGTTCCAATCACCACCGCACCTTCATCCGTAAAACTTTCGCCATTTTCTAGATTAACCAAATTAGCACTTCCAGCATCCAAATTAACACCATTACATTTATGATTAAACGTAATCGTTACATGATCCATCTTATCTGCTTCATTGAGCAACGCAATATTTAAACCACTACGCGAAACTGAATTTATATAGTCCGTAGATCGTCCACTATACGGCGAATTGAAACTCTGTCCAGCCAGGGTATGTATCTGTCTACCTTTCATCGGAATACAATATGCTCGAACAGCATCTGCCAATCCCGCTTGCTCTAAAGCCATCAATCCTCGGCTGGATAGTGCTAAGTTAATCGACCGTCCAGCTTCTACCCCTTCCTTTCTCATGTCTCCTCGCTTTTCGTACATCTGGACGTTATAGCCTCGTTGTCCTAGTCGAATGGCGAGTAAGGTTCCACAAAGACCGGCACCGATGATAATTATTTTTTGCATGGTATTTTCTTTTTTTGCTACTTGATTTCTAAAGTATTTTGCCACAAAGTCGCTAAGGCTCTAAGATTTTTTAAATTCCTTTTAGTAGAGTGTATTTTCTTTTTAGTTATTTATTGATTAGAGACTCTTTCAAATTATGAATGTAAATGTACAATAAGTTTTTGTTGGAATATGGATAGAAATCTAAAATTAAAGTCATTTTATATGGATTAAAGAAAGAAAGTACTACTCTATTTTTTGATCCTGTTTTAGGGTGAAAAAGGGGTCGAATATTTACGGATTTCTGGAATAAAGAATTCATAGTCGTGTGAAAATTTATCAATAATATAGACGGTCTAGAGACCTATTTTTACATAGAGCTTTAATATATCCCGGTGAGATTTTGACCATAGATTTGAAAAGTTTATTAAAATATGGTGAACGATGACCTCAAAATATCCAATAAAGAAAATTTTAACTGAGTAAAATTTTTTATTGGAATAAATTCTGATCAAAATTATTATTCCGATTAATTTATATACGATACTCTACGGGATCTCAGGCTTATAGAGGACGGCATAATCAGTTGATTAGATCGAACTCAACTTAGTTATCCTTTTTCTACCAATATTTATCAAGCATTCTAAAAATCTAAAAAAAATTTCTACCTTCTGTAACCTTTCAACAGTTCATGCGACTATAGGAGTGAAAGGTGGTTTGAACTTTATTTCTCAACTAAACATCAAATGTCAAAAACAAAGCAATCCAATTTTTTAAAGGCTTACGAAAGCTGCCATGAATCGTTGGTCCGATATTGTTCGGCGCTGGCCCATGGGAAGATGGATGCGGAGGACTTGGTGCAGGATGTTCTTTTGGCGGCTTATGCAAATTTCGATAAAATTAAAAATAAGGATCAATTACTTCATTACCTCCTCAGGGCTGCCCGAAATCGATCGGTCAGTAAATTTCGCAAACAGAAATATAAAGCTACCCTATTAGAGAAACACACCGAGCGATTGGTGGCCCAGGAGGTATCTGCAGATACTATTTTAGAAATTCAATTATTGTATAAAACCTTAGATCAATTGCCTGAAAAACAAAAAGATGCCTTGATTCTTTTTGAAATAAATGGTTTTAGCATGAAAGAAATTGCCGTGATTCAAGAGAAGTCAGAAGGAGCAGTAAAGACAAATATTAGTCGAGGACGACAAAAATTAAAAGAGATAATGACGGCAAAAAATGAATGGTTTACTCAAGTTTTCGGAACCATCAAAACGATTACCTTATGAAAAAGAAGATGGACGAAAATATAGATGCGCTTTTTCAAAAAGCAAAAGAGGTTCCAACGGAAATTCCATTTAAGCAGATGGAAAAGATGATTCTAAATTTTCCTAATCATCCTATTCCGGTTACTGAAACACATTGGTTTGTAAAATTATTTAACTTAAAATATATTGCTATGACTATTATTCCAATTATTGCGGCGCTTACTTTTTGGTGGGCACCCAAAGCCAATCAACCCGAACCTGTCAGCTCAATGATAGAAAACTCCATCAAAGAAAAACGGGAGATCTCCGCTATTTCATCCAAAGAACCAATCGTAGAATTAACCGAAGAAGTCGTTAGAAAACAAATAGAGAAACCTGCGACTACCTTACCTAAAACACCAATTCAAGCAACAGAAAAAACGAACTTAATTGCCGCTAACATAGCGTTGCCAAAAATAGAACCTTCCATACCTGAAGTAAAAAAAGAGCGTTTAGAATTACCGAAAAAAGAAAAGAAAATTTTCACCCAACCAAGTACTTTGATTAAGCCAGATTTGATTAAAACGGAACCTACTCCACTTTCGGATATTAGCAGTTTCCAGTTAAAAAAATTGAGAAGGACCTTATATAGAAATCTAGTCTCTGACGGAATTATTTCTAACAAACATGTATTGGTAGAAATGGAATTATTAGGAGATAAAATATTGGTAAACAATCAACCAATTCCAGCTAAATTTTTAATTAAATACCAAGACCTCACCAGTATCGTTGGTGTAGGCCCAGTTCGAAAAATTAAAATGAACACAGATTTTGTGCTTGCCGGAGACTTTACGGAAGAAGGTTTTAAAGGTCATGGATTTGGTCGCTTCTCCGAAAAATTTATAGACCTAAATCCTAGTTTTTTCGAGTCTATTTCTCTAACTGAAGCACTGTCTCTAAAAGATGATTTATTAGACGAAGAAAGCAAGGCCTTAAACTCATTTGCCAACGACCTCTTAGATAAAACACCAGAAGATGGTGGAAGAAAACGATTGTTTGCTCCAAATTTAAAGGGAAAAAATCCTGAAGACCTCCATCGAAAATTAACCATTCTGCTCGAAGAAGATGGGTTTATCAATTACTCCGATTTGTTTGGAATCATTCAATTACCAAAAAACAGTATTCGAATTAATGGGAAAGAACTTCAAGGGGAGCAATTTAAAAAATATAAAAAATTGATTGATGAATATGGAATCAAACATGGAAGAAATAGAATGATCATGATCAGTGAACATCATTTAAGAGTTGGAAACTATTATTACGGAACCTTTTCTGGATTAGGACTTACTTTACCGCTCATCGATTAAACCGATCTAAATTTACGGAGGCGTCAATGGCGTCTCCGTAAATTAAAAATCGCACCATCGCCGAAGACCAATACGGCCCTAAAGATGCGCCTTTCGTTCCAAGGCCATTGAATAAAATTAAGTTAGAAAATTTCGGATGACTTCCTAAAGCAGGACGACGATCTTTGATCGTTGGACGAATAGCCGCTTGATGATCAATGATTGTGTAAGGAATAGTGAGGTCGGCTTCAATTTTTTCAATCAACTCCGCTTTGCCCACTTCCGTCGGATTTCCATTTTCAAATTTCCAATCATAAGTTGCACCGACCCAAAAACGATCTCCGCCTAATCGAACAAAGGTTAAATTACTTTTATAAATTTCTTCTACCGATAGATTCGGAATATCTAAAATCACTACTTCTCCTTTTGCCAACACCATAGGAACAAAATTAAACCAAGGATTGTTAACAACTTGATGGCCTTCACAAAAAATAATTTTATCGGCACTCCAATCATTATATTTCACTTGATCAGATTCCACGATAAGCGATGCATAATCAAAATTAGTTTGTTCTAATAGTTGGCGATCTAAAAAATAGTTTTTCCATGCATGGATATAAGCAGGCAGGTCTACCCGACAGGCTTGCTTGATGATGCCTCGGGCCAAGGCTGGCTGCATACCTACAGGACTTCCAGGGATCAAATCCCGAGAAAGATAAGCGATATTGTCTTCATATCCGGATCGAGTAATCCACAGATTCTCCTCTGAGACTTCATTAATGGCTCGTTGTATCGGTGTTTGATAAAGAAAGTTTTTTTGGAGGAGTTTTTCTTGACGTTGATAAGTCTCAATCGCTTTAGGAATTAGCGCATCAATCATCCAAGATTTTACCAATCTTCGTCCTGTAATTGGATTGACAATCCCAGCAGCTACGGCCGAAGCAGCACCTTGATGATTGGCATCAAAGACTCGAATGGTTTTTCCAGCAGCCAATAATTCGGCGGCGAGTAAGGAACCCGCGAGTCCTTGACCAACGATAAAGAAGTCTACTTTATTCATAAATTTGCGAGGAGGTCTCGGTCGGATTTTTTCAATTTGGATACCACCAAATCATAAGAATGGTCAATTAATTTTATCAGCAACTCATCGTCGAGTCCATCTTCGAAAGACACCGTGTTCCAATGTTTTTTATTCATATGAAATCCGGGTTGAATTTGATAATGGCTTTCTCGAAGTTCTTCGGCCCATTCCGGATCACATTTTAAGTTGACGGTAAATTCTTCTCGTTTTAAACTGGTGAGTGCGAACATTTTTCCCATTACCTTAAAGACCAAAGTTACCTCATCAAAAGGAAAAGTTTCCTCGACTCCTTTTTTAGCTAGGCAGTATTCGTGGAAGGCTTCAATGTGCATGTTTTTTTAAAGCAAAGTTACTTTAAATTGAGGAAATTAAGATGGCAAAATTGAATAACTCAAACAAGAAGAAAACATTTAAAAAGGTTATTCGGCTTTCCGTTCGTCAATAACCTTCATTAAGTCCATTGCATCTTCCGCCATTTCTTGCTTTCCTTTATTTCCATTCCAAGTAGCTACTTTAGATAAATACACTTTCGCTTCATCGTATTTTTTTGCATCTGTAAGTGCTAACCCTAAATACCATGTGGCAATATCTTGATAATTACTTGTTGGTCTATCAAGTAACGTTTTAAATTGCCTGGCGCTTTGATCCGGTTGCTTGTTATATAAATAGGAAAGACCGAGGTAAAAATAATCTTCCTGATCTACTCCACCTTCCGCAACTAATTGTTCTAAGGAAGAAATCGTGGTAGCATAATCTTTATTTTGATAAGCTGCGTACGCTTCACTTCTAAGCGCTAAAGTGGATCGAGGTCCTTTTAAAACATCTCTAGGAAATGGTTTTTCATAATGCGCACTTAAAAGTTGGTCAACAGGTCCAAGTTGATTTACTGTATTTCCAATATTTACATAAAAGAACAAAAGTATGCTGGCAGCAACTGCCAAGGCGGTAATCAGCAGGATTCTTTTACCATTCTTTTTATTATCCACTTTTGGAGTCGCAGTATTTTCGCTTTCTCCATAATTATGTTTTTCCTTCAGAATTTTTTTCCATCGATCTCGTAGCAATTCTTCTTTATAAAAATCACTAATTATTTCTTTAGTTATATCATCTGACTCCATACTAGTATTTTGGTCTTTCAAATAATCGTTAAATTTATCTATTGGTTTCATAACCGAATTTTATATTGAATTGATAATCTATTTACAAAAATTTTTAATGATTAATAAATTGTTTATAAAATTTCTCACCAATATATTTTTTTAGTTTTTCTCTACATCGAGAGGCCTGCTTTCTTACGGCAGGATGGCTTTTGTTCATCTGCTTAGCAATTTCGACCATTTTCTTTTCTTCAAAATAAAATTGTCGAAGGAGGGAAGAACAATCATCGCAAAGTTTTTTTACTGCCTCCCGAACCATTTCTTTAAACTCTCTCTCTACCAACTCATCGGAATCTTCAAGCTCATCATAAAATTCGTAAGTCTCAGAAAGTTCCGTAAGGGTAATTTTTTTCTTTTGTTCTCTCTTGTAAAATTTGTTGATCGCTCTGGTGGTAAAATAACTCTGTAGATTTCCATATCTTATTTTATCCCTCGTTAGATCTGTTCGTATTTCTAACAACGCATCAATCGTACAATCGTAAGCTATTTGTTTACTACAACTGGTTTGACTTGAAATAATCGCCACACATTTTTCCAAATGCGCCAAATAAACTTTTTCAATTAAATCCTCATTCCCAGATTTCAATTTTTCGACTGCCACTTTGAATTCATTTTTAGTCAAACCAAAATTCTTTTGGATATTGTCTTCCGTTGGCAGGCTAGCTTCGCATTCAATTTTTAGAAAGTTAATTGCCTTTACAAAAAGATCATATTCCTTAAAAGGAGCCTCCATCTTTTTTATATTATTCCGAACCCTTCTAAGTACACCAATACTCAAATCCTCTATATCATCTTTAAGCGCCGGATAAAGTTTATTCAACCAAATTGGAACTTGTTCTTTTATGGGTCCAGTGATAACTCTATCAAAGGATTCATATTGACGCTTTAAAAGGTCAGTCTGTATAATATTTAAATCTTCTCCGCTAATCAAAATCTTAATTTTCAATTCACTAATTATTTTACGGTATGCAATCGTAATGGGTTTCAAGTTAAGAAAAGTTAAGGTAAAAAAATAGTGGGGAGATAAATTCTAAAATGAAATTATTCGAAAGTCTATCACTACAAGTGTCGAGGAAGGAGTAAGTGTGACTGGATTTTGTGTTTTTTTTATTTTTTT
>CALGJS010000331.1 GCA_937927835.1 uncultured Saprospiraceae bacterium
AAGAAATACTTGTTCGAATCATTTTTCTTTTTATCTTGGCTGATTAAAATACCTCAAAGTCTTTTCAAAATGGCTCAGAATTGAATGTATTTAATTCTAACTATCTAATTACATTTAGTAATACTTAAAAATTTGTTATGAAAAACTTTACAACACTTTTAATTCTCTTATTCCTACCCTTTTATTCTTTTCTCAATGCCCAATGTTTTGATCTAACAACCTTTGACCTTTTTGGTTGTGCTGGAGACCAATTGGTTTTTGAATTATATATTGAAGGAGGTGAGGCTCCTTACACTGTTGAATGGGATACCGGCTTTTCTCAAGGAACCGATATTGTGGACCAACAAAATGGTATTTGGAATATGCAAATAAACCAAACCGCTCTTATTAATTTTACGGTTACGGATAATACTGGATGTGAAGAAACCACTACTGGGACTGTTGAAACTTCTGAAGAATTAATAGCTGATGTCAGTATTACTGATATAACCTGCGATGGTAACTGTGACGGCTCAGCTTTTATTATCGCCACTGGAGGTGTCCCGCCTTATAGTTATACCACAAGTAATGGTTGGAATGGTCCTCAAGTTACAGGACTTTGCCCTGGAGTTTATACGGTTGATGTTACAGATGCAAATGGTTGCATAACTTTCTTATCCTTTGTTATTACTGGAGGTAATCAAAGTATAGCTGTAGAAATTAACGAAGTAATTCCAGTCTCTTGTGTGGGAACTAACGATGGTGTCATTGAAATTGAAGTAATTGGAGGAACAGGTGGTTTTAATTTCTTTTGGACAGGACCGAATGGCTTTGCTGGGAGTTCACAAAACATAAGCAATCTTTCAGCTGGAACCTACATTCTAGAATTAGTAGATGCAAATGGTTGTAGCACTGGAATTTCGGTGGATGTTCTGGAACCAGCGCTCATGGAAATAAACTATTCCGTTAGTGGACTTACTTGTAATGATGATGGCTTTATTGAAATCCTAAATGTAGCAGGTGGAAACCCTCCTTTTACTTATTCACTTGATGGTGGACCTTTTACTAGTGAACCATTATTTGAAAATTTAATTGCTGGATTTTATAATCTTTCCGTTATGGATATTTTGGGTTGTATTCAAAATGATACGGTTCTGATTGAATCCGAAATTAATATGCAGATTACCACCACCCTTTCCAATTGTGATAGTCTCGGAGGTACAGCCATTGTAACAGACATCGTCGGAACAACCATCGCAGATGCCACCTTTTTGTGGAGCAATGGTACCGTTGGTCCCGAAGCCGATAACTTAATGCCAGGTGGATATTCAGTTACGGTTACCGATAATAATACCAATTGTGCTACCCACCAAAATATCGAAATCCTTTACGATCCATCTTGTTTTGTGCGAATTTCCGGAACTATTCTAAATGATTTTGATAATGAAGATTGTGTAGAAGATACGAATTCTTCGCCAGCCGAATTTGTTTTAGTCAGCTTAAGTAATGGAGATCTGACTTTTACAGACGAAACGGGTCATTATGAATTTGAAACGGAACCCGGAATTTATGAATTGACGCTAGATTTGGGCACGACCTTTTTTGAATCTTTATGTATCGAACCGATAACTGTGGATGTTTCTAACTTTGGAGATATTTCGACAGGTAATGATTTTTGGGTTACCTACCCAAGTACGCAAGATTTGGCCGTCAATGTTTTTGCTGGTCCTGTTCGACCTGGTTTTGATCAGGCGGTGATTGTTTACGCAAATAACTTGAGCGGATTCCCCATGGATGGAACGCTAAGCTTTATGCATGATGCAGTACAAAATTTTTCTAACACCGTTCCCGTCGGAAGTTATGATATGGCAAGTTCAACAGTAAGTTGGGATTTTGAAGATTTAAATCCAGGTGAAAGCAGGAGTTTTGTTGTTTACTTAAACCTACCTGCCAGTACTGCAATAGGTGCACCGATTACTTATGTGGCTACGATCGGACCGGAGGAGAACGATATTGATTTGACCAATAATATTAAAGAACGCATCTTGGTAGTTACGGGAAGTTATGATCCAAACGACAAGCAAGTAACGCCTCGTGGTGAAGGTGAGGCTGGAAATATTACCAGAGCAGATTCTGTTTTGGCTTACCAGGTTCGATTTCAAAACACGGGAACAGATACTGCTTTTACAGTGGTTATTTTAGATGAAATCTCAGAGGAGTTGGATATTTCTACCGTTCGACCAGGAGCATCTAGTCATCCTTATCGATTAAATATTATTGATGGCAATACTTTAGAATTCCGTTTTGAAGATATCATGCTACCAGATAGTTTTGTTAACGAACCAGCAAGTAATGGTTATGTTTTATTTGATATTAAAACCAAAAAAGATTTACCATACGGAACTACATTTGAAAATACGGCAGAGATCTATTTTGATTTTAATGAAGCCATTATTACCAATACAACCATCAATACTTTGGCCAATCCAGTTGCGGTAAAGGACTTAGAAAGCTTAACGATTCCTTCTTCGATCAGTCCTAATCCTGGAGGCGATGAATCCATCTTTTCCTACACCTTGGAAGAACCAACAATAGTTAGCTTAGACCTCTATGATTTGAATGGTAAACTGATGCGTAATTTTATTAATAAAAAACAGAAACTCAGCGGTGTCCATCAAGTCAATTTAGCAAATACTGAATTACCAAAAGGTGTTTATTTTCTTCATTTAGAAACTGAGGAAGGTGGGATTGCGGTGAGGAAGTGGGTGAAGATGTAGAGAGGATTGAATTGTTGAATCGTTGAATTGTTGAAAAGCTAATTTTTCTTTAACCAACATTTTTTATTGGGGTTAGAAAAATTAGCTTTTTTTTATTTTTAATTGCATTTACAAGTTTCGCAATCCTCTTTGGTTTCAAAACCTTTTTGTGAACAGCCAGAATATCCTATTTCTGCGCAAGACTGTGTTTCAACATCAAAAAACCAACCATTAAATACGGCTAGGCAAAGTTCCTCTGTAGGAACCGTTTCCTGACATACAGGATTCAACTCTGCAGTATCACAGGTCTTTTTACAAGCAGTAAAAAGCAAGAAAATCGAAAGACAGGCGGAGAGCATCATTAATTTTTTCATAGGATTATAATTTTTAGAATTAGAGAATAGAACTTATCTAAAAAGACGGAAGCATCTTTTAAAAGGTTGGGTATTGAAAAAAGGATTTATGCAATTTTTGAGTTAAAGAATCGTTAATTTTTCATTTACCATTTCGTCATGTCCGCAGGAGCGACCATCTCATAAGGTTTATTGGCATTTAAGTCTGCCACTAATTTCATTTTTTTAGTACTCAAATAATTCCCTAGGTCATCGATGGAATAAATACATCCATCTCTAGTCAGCACTATTCTTCCATTTTGAGTTACCTCCATATTTTTATAGCCATCGAAGTTTAATAATTCTCCTCTATAATCGATAAAAGAATTCCAGCTATATTCAAAGTTGGTTGCTTTTCTTTTTCCAAGATGGATAATGGAAAAATCCTTGATCTGTTTGGTGATTTGAACATCCGCCTTTTGAAGGTTTTTAGTTTTATCATTGGACCATTTCCAATGGTCTCTGCGCATTCTAGCTGCTTCTATATCATTTCTGAAGAAGGTCTTTGATCCTTTGTAAGTAATTTTTAAGCCTTGAGATTCAGGAAAAATTTCAGGTTTGGCATCTTCTTTATTTATATTCAAATAAATTTTTCTGGTGCTTTCGAAAAGTCCGCCTCCATCAAAAGTATCGTTCTGCTTCCATAAAGCGATGGCTGTCAAGTACGGTGGTTTACTGATCGCAGTCCACGCATATTTGTTGGTTTCATCTTTGAATTTGGCAGCAAAATAGATCAGGTAATTTCCATAAGGACTTAAGTCTGATTTCCCTGGATAAAAACTACCTTTAAACCATTGCCCTGCAATGATTTTATCTGTCTCCGTATTCCACTTTAATACTTGCGTCCATTTAGCAGGTCCTTTTCTGAAAATCACAGAGAAGTTTGCTTTCCGGGCATGCAACATTGTTATTCTTGCGAATTTCATTTTGCTAGTTAATAACTAAACCATTCAAAAATTCATTAATCTTTTTTTGATTCTTTTCCCAAACAGAAGAACCTGCCCAAGTTGTGAATTGAACAGTACCTTTTGAACTTGAATAATAATAAGAATCAAATGTTAAGATCATTCCTGAAATATCCACTTTAAATTGTCCACTCAAAATTCCTGTTCCATTGACCTCTCGATGTTCTACTTTTA
>CALGJS010000332.1 GCA_937927835.1 uncultured Saprospiraceae bacterium
CTAGAAAAATTACCTAAAAAACCGATGCAAGAGTTTGTAGTAGCAGCAGCTGGCCCAGCGGTCAATCTGATTATTGCGCTTTTACTTGGAATGGTTTTGTGGTTTGAATATAACGGGGAGATCGGTAGAATTTTTACGACCCGTGGCACCTTAATTTTACGTTGGCATCGAGTTATCCCTATGCTATTTGTAATAAATCTTTCATTAGCGATCATGAATTTAATTCCAGCTTTTCCGCTAGACGGAGGTCGAATGTTTCGGGCTACACTGGCGATAAAATTAGGGAGATTAAAAGCTACACAAGTTGCTAGTTATCTGGGACAAGGATTTTCAATACTCTTGGTAGGGTATGGAATTTATCGAAAAGATTTTATGAGTATGTTGTTAGGATTTTTTCTTTTTTCTATGGCTAGAAAAGAATATCGCCTTTTAAAAACAGAAGATATTTTATCGAAACACTTAGTTGAAACAACTATGAAAACTGCTTTCCCAGTGATTTACTCTACTGATTCAGTAACCGATTTCTTAGCGCCTTTACCAACCAATCAAAAAAATGACTTTTTAGTTTTAGATCCCATTAATCAATCATTTTACGGAATCTTATCTGCAGGAAAAATACAAAAATTACAAAAAGATAAAACAGGTAATCTTTCAATTGGAGCTGTTTCTAACGCTGATTTTCCAACGCTAACAACAGAACAAAACGTAGCGGAAGGACTTTCCATACTACGTTCTGTTCCACTCGATTTTTTACCGGTTTTAAAAGATGAAAAATTCGTTGGTGTTTTAGACTATGAAAGTATCAATCAATTGTTAAAAACTAAATCCAACTGATCCCATCAAAACAAAATTACGATCAGTATCAGATCTTTCTACTCGATTTAATCCTTGTGACTCGCTATAAGAATATTCAAAATATGGATTGGTTACATCTCGTAAGCCATAGCTAGCTGTAAACCCAAAGAACAATCCTGGGCTGATATAGTAAGAAACTCCAGCATTGATTGCGAAATCTAATCCTCGATAAACTTTCTCATCTAATCGCACTTCTGGTTTTCCAAATACGCCATTAAAAGCATCAGCATCTGTCCACTGTGCATAAGCAGTTTCCTCGGTTAATAATAATACCTGCTGACCATCTACTGTTATTTCGTTATAAAATTCAGGTTGAAAACTCAGAATATTCTGCGTGAACTCTAGACGATCTTTTTTATAGTTATGGTTAACTAAAGCAGCTATTTCAACTTGTTCATTATTTATAGCAGAGATACCAGAAAAGACCATATCACCTACCGCCCCAGAACCAGCTAAAAACGATACACTAACGCCAGCATTCAATTCAAATTTTCCATATTTCATATAACCGGTAACGGGTATTTCTAGATATGAATTGTTCACTCTTTGAGAAATGGTTCGCGTACCAACTGCGGTAGCGTACTCACCGCTACGACTAGCCGTAAAGATATAGGTAGAAGGACCATTATAACTATAACGACTTCCTTTTTGTGTGTACATTAGTTCGGCTTTAAAACCATAATGGTCCAATAATTTAAAAATAACACCTCCTGCTACGTGGAAGCCAGTAAAAGAGGAAAAATCTTCTAGATCACTTCCATCCGCTCCTTTTTCAGAAGGACCTAAAAATCGAGGAGCATTAAGTCCTACTCGAAAAGTAGTACCTATTTCCTGAGCTTGACTTACCAAGCATACATTGCAAACTAAAAAGAGGAGAAAATATAGACGTAATTTCATTTTATGGTTGAGTTTTAAATAATTTGAGGACAAATATAGCCAGTAATAGGGAATAAACGAGTTCAAGTAGTTACTTAAATAACGTTAACTTCTTTTTACTATTTTATCATTGTGCTTCTATACGCTGATTTTTACAAAAAAGAGCATCTTTGCGCAAAAAAGGAAACAGTTGTTATGTCCGGAAAAAATAAATTGAAAAAATTTGCTGATCTAAGCACCTTCCCAAACGTTTTTCAAAATCACGACGTTCGCCAACCTGAATTGGTAGATCATAACGACGAAAAGGTCGAAATGAAAGGAAATTGGAGAAAAGATTATTTCAAAAATGATCATCCACTCATTCTTGAACTGGCATGTGGAAAAGGCGAATATACGGTAAACATGGCCCAACAGAATCCAAACATCAATTATATTGGAGTGGATATCAAAGGGAATCGGATTTGGAAGGGTGCTACGGATGCTTTAGGTTTAGAACTAAAGAACGTGGCTTTTCTTCGTACACGCATTGAACAAATAGAACTTTTCCTAGAACCTAATGAGGTAGACGAAATTTGGATCACCTTCGCTGATCCTTTTCTAAAAAAAGGAAAAGCCAACCGACGGTTGACCGCTCCTCCTTTTCTGGACCGCTACCGAAAGATTTTAAAGCCCGGCGGATTGGTACATCTGAAGACCGATGAGAAACAACTTTCTGATTTTACGCTGGAGGTCCTCGAAGCGGACCCGGCGACCAGCTTGTTGTATTATAAAGAGGATATTTACAGCGAGCCTTTAGATTTTTCCGAACTGGAGATTAAAACCTATTACGAGAAGATGCACCTTGAAAAGGGAAAGGCGATTAAGTATTTGAGGTTTACTATTTAGAAATCTGTTCTTTTATCTTTCTGAGTATCTTTTTCTATGTCGTAAATAATAAGCATATTGCTTTTACTTTTCTTCAGTAATTTCCTTTTTTATTTCTCTGACTTTCTTCTGAGTTAATTCAGTCAATATTGCTGTTTCTTGA
Source organism: uncultured Saprospiraceae bacterium (assembly GCA_937927835.1). Lineage (GTDB taxonomy): Bacteria > Bacteroidota > Bacteroidia > Chitinophagales > Saprospiraceae > JALZUU01. Next base: position 2,759 of record CALGJS010000332.1, read on the forward strand.
ATGGTTTTACCTACTTTCAGGCATTTGATGGCAAGAAGTGTTTGCTCGAATCCTTTCAGAGCTCCCCGTTTTTCGCCTCGTTTTTCGCCTCGTTCAATCCCTTTTAAGAGACCCTTTTTATATAGTCCATCTTTTTCTACATCATAAGTAATTGGCATATCATCTATTATTTTTTCGGTTATTTTTTCTAAATTACGAATTCTTGATAAGATTAACAATTGTTCCAGGTATTTCTTCAGATCCTTTTCCTGCTTTGCGTGCTTTTTGATATTACTTAACAAGAAACGTAAGATAGTTTCAGTTTTTTCAACTTCAAACTTTGTGAGCAACGCCAGCATAATAACGGAAGGAACTTGTGAAGAAAGAAATTCTTTCGGATCCATGTCATAAACGCTGATCAAATCAAAACCACGAAATAGCTCCTCCTCTTTCATTCGGTTTCTCATCGTCGGCTTTCGCTTTCCCAAATAAATAACAACATGATGAATCGGAAGATCATACTTACGATGAAATAACCCGTGATATTCTGACATCCTTCTCAACATTTTAGGGTCGTTCTTATTCTGAAACTCAACATGTAATAAGAATATTTTATCTTTCTTAGTTTTGACCTTGTACAAAAAATCGGCTTCCCGCTCCGTGGTCTTTTGGATTTTCTCCGGTATAGCTTCGTAAGAAATTATTGTGATTTCCAACTTTTTTTCTACCAATGGCAAAAACAATTCATGCGCATTTTCTTTAAAAATTCGGTCATAAATATTACCCTTTTTATTATCCACTTTTTTCTTTTTCATTTATGCATGCTTTTTTGCCGCTCGTAAATCCTTTACATTCAACTGTACCGCAGACTTCCCTCTCCATGTATTTTTTTCTAAAGTGTAACAAAGTTCAAAATTCCCAACAGGCAATTCAAAAAATCGTTCCCCTAAACCAAAACCGATACCTGCAATCATTCGCTCATCATCTGGTGTTTTTACCGCTAATTTTAAGTGGTTATTTTTTAGAATATAAGTGCCTCCTGCATCCATCAGATTTTTACTGACAAAGACAGGGTTTCTATTTTTTGGTCCAAAGGGTGCCAAGCGTTGTACTTGATTCCAAAGTTTTAAACTAATCTTCTCCGCCGGAAGAATCATTTCTACTGGAATGACCGGAGATTTTTGTAGCGGCTTAATCGTTTGACTGACTTCTTTTTCAAAGGCCAACTGAAAGGATTTAAATTTTGTTCTTTTCATTGTCAATCCAGCCGCAAATTGATGACCTCCAAAGTTTTCTAACAAATGACTACAGGCCGATATTCCCTCATGGATATTGTAGGTGCTAATCGACCGAGCGGAGCCAACCAAGTTACCTTCATGTTCTGTTAATAAAATAACGGGAAGTTGATATTTTTCTACCATCCTACTGGCCACAATTCCAATGACTCCTCGATGCCAATTGGAGGAACATAATACAATACTATTGGCTTTTCCAAATTCTGGGCTATCTTCCCATTGCTGACGAGCTTCCATTAGAATTTGTTGATCTAATAATTTTCGCGCTTCATTTTTATGTTGTAAAACACTCGCCTTTTGTTCTGCTACTGCATCATCATTTTCTAATAATAAATCAACGGATAACATCGCATCATCCAAACGGCCCGCAGCATTTATTACGGGACCTACTCCAAAAACTAAGTCGCTTACTGTAAGATCTGTTTCTTTTTTCCGTGACGCTAAAATATGCCTTAGACCTGGTCGTAATTTCGTATTTAACTGTTCTAATCCAGCACGTAATAAAATTCGATTTTCCCCCAATGCTGGAACAATATCACAGGCCGTTCCAATCGCGATAAGATCTAACAAAGGATACCATATCGACGGATCTTCCTTTCGGAATTGAGCGAAAGCTTGGATTAATTTAAAGCTTACTCCGGCGCCGCAAAGCCGAGTATCTGGATAAGTGCAGTCTGACCGCAACGGGTCTAGCACTGCTACCGCTGGTGGTAGGTTTTCTCCTGGCAAATGATGATCACAAATAATAGCATCTATTTTATTTTCATTTGCATAAGCAATGGAATCAATTGCCTTAATCCCGCAATCCATCGCAATGATTAAATCCACTTCTTCTTCGATGGCAAAATCAATCCCCCTTTTGGAGATTCCATACCCTTCCCGATAACGATCTGGAATATAGCAGACCAGATCATCTGTATAATTTTTTAAAAACTGATACATCATTGCTACAGAAGTCGTTCCATCCACATCATAATCTCCATATAAGAGGATCCGATCTCCATTTTGGATCGCAAAATCTAGTCGTTGTACGGCCTCAGTCATATCCTTCATTTTAAAAGGATCATGTAGACCATCAAGCGTAGGAGACAAAAACGCTTCCGCTGCTTTGACGGTTCTAATTCCACGATTGACAAGCATCCGACCGACCAGCGGATCAATTGCTAACTCACGAGACAGGGTTTCTACTAACAAAGGGTGGTCGATTTGTTTTTTCCAGCGTTTTTTCATGATTTTTTCTACTAAGATGCTCTCAGAACGAAAATTCCATAAAATAAAAATTATTTTTTTTCAGATTTTTAAAAAAACAATACGAATCAGGGATGGAAAATAAATATATAAATTAAAGGAACATCATCTTCTAATCAAATTTGGGATATTTTTGCTACTCGCTATTTGCTTCTTGCTCCCTTCTTTCGCGATAGATGAGCTAATGCTAATTAGCGAACCCGAAGGGACGGGTGGCCAAGCAAGCGAAGAAGCATTTACCAAAGCCCTTTTTTATTATTAAATGGAAATTTAACTCCTGATTCCCAGAAACTATTTGAAAACAGAAGAAGGCCAATGCAATTTTTTTAATAAAAAGTCTGTTTAACCTCTGTGTTGGCAGAAGTGGTTTACAACCCTTATATTTGCACAGAGAAAACACAAGACGAACTTTTTTTGTTATCCTTATTCCTCCCCAGACTGACCGTAAAGTAGGTATCCAATTTCAGCTAATAGTTTAAATGGATTTGTTTACCTGATTACCTTAATTTTTTCACTTAAAATATCCTGGTGATAGTAAATCGTATGAACCGCATTTTACTTTTTATTTCCGTACTTCTACTTTGTAATGTTCCGCTGACTGGACAATCCTTTGATGCCAATACCTTGGTCCTTGGAAAAATCAATAATAGGGTTTCTCTTGAAAAAGAAATTACCATCCAACTCAATGTCAGGTATATGACCAGCGATACGGAGGAATATACTTCCAATATTTTAGAAGATGGAACTTTCGCCTTTGGAATCAATGTTCGCGAACCTCAGTACGCTACGCTCATCTACAGTCGAGAAAAAAAGCTAATCTACTTAGAACCCTATGATACCTTAGGAATCAATATCAATGGAGGAAATTATCCTTACAACGTATTATTTGGCGAACGAGGAGGTGGAAATAATACTTTCTTAGCAGAATATTTGAAAGAAAATCCGAAAGAACTCAATCAATTTAAAAAAGTACAATTTAGAAAAGAGATTTTCTGGTATTCTACCTTGCCACAGCAAGACAAGTATATGCGGAATACCACACCAGAATCTTTTGCTGGAAAACTTCAGCAGAAAAAGGATCGAGCTTTTGCTAAATTAGATTTCTATCGTAAAAATGATAAGCAAAGATTGACACCTGACTTCGTTAATTTTATGGAGACAGAGTTTATGTATGATTGGGCTTATAATAAGCTAATGTTTGGGCACCTTTACAAAGGGCGTTACGACCTACAAGATGCTTATTTTTCATTTATGGATGAAATTCCACTAGTTGGTGGATCGATCGGGAATCATTTATATCGAGATTATGTGCTCGCTGTAGTTAATTATCGTTATGAGAAAGCAGGAGATTTAACCGCTCCGTATGTCAAGCAGTATGATTTTGCTACCAATAATTTGATCGGCAACACACAAGCTTTTGTACAGTCGGAAATGTTGTACAAAGCATTTTTAGATAAAGAATTAGAAAGCGTTTTAGGACGATACTGGGCTTTTATCGACAATACCGAACATCTAGACTATGAAGCAAAAGTTAATTATGCCTATCAAAAAGCTACTCGATATGCGGAAGGTTCTCCAGCACCAGACTTTACGTTACCAGATATTAATGAAAATACGATCCAACTTGCACAATACGGCGGCAAGGTCGTTTACCTGAATTTTTGGGCTAGCTGGTGTCGACCTTGTATGAAGAAGATGACCAATCTAAAGCCTTTTATTAAGGATATGGAAAATCAGGGCATCGTTATTCTCAATGTTTCTCTTGATCGTAACGTGGAAGACTGGCAAAAAACAGTCAAGAAGATGGAATTTGGTGGTGTTCACGTAATGGCAGATGGAGATATCGATTCAGATATAGCCCAGAAATATGAAGTTCGGATACTACCTCAGTATTATATTGTAAATAAGAACGGTAGTTTTGCTCAACGTCCTCCCAAAAACGACCTGACGAGCATCCGTACTACACTCACAGAGCTTAGCCGTTAATGGCCACTTATTTTCTGTTAGCCCTAAAATTAAATGGAGATTGTTTAAATTTTTCTTAAAACCTGCCTTTCGCTGGAATTTGGCGTGAGGTTTGGCTATTTTAAGGATGAGATTGTTTAAAAATAGCTCAGTTGGCTACAAAATGATCTTTTATTCAAACCCAAAGAAATGATCAGAAAGTCTATCTTATTCTTGTATTGTTTAAGCATGTTTTGTCTTAATCTATCTGCACAATCCAACGCAACAGCAGAAGTGGAGGCAGAGATGCCCTATTTTTCAGGATGTGAAACACATGCTGACTATTCTGATGAGAAAAGAAATTGTTCTAATCGAGCATTGATCGATTTTATTTCCCGAAATTTAGCATATCCCGAGCAAGCACAAGCTGATGATATTGAAGGTACGGTATATGTTCGTTTTACCGTATCAAAATATGGAAAAGTAACCAACGCTGAAGCATTGAATTATGTTGGTGGTGGCTGCGATGAAGAAGCATTGCGGGTAGTCAATATGTTTCCTGCCTGGACTCCAGCTCAGGGTGCATTAGGGCCTGTCTCTGTTGAAATGGACTTACCCGTCTCCTTTGCACTAAAAACGGTTGAGCCAGTATTTTCCGAACGCCATACGATCCACTGGGGAACACTAGCAACGAAACAAGCTACCCAAGCTGAGTTATTAGATAATGTCACAAATGAAGTAATCGTCAGAGATGAACTTGGCAATAACCTAGACATTAGCAGCTTAGTAATTGCCTACCAAAGAAATCGTGCATTTAATGAAGCCGAAAGTACAGGCGCCATTAATAACAACATGATCAAGATTTTAAAGAAAATTAAAACAGGTGGAGAGGTACTCGTTACTGCTACGATTGTAGAAGATGGAGAATTTGTTGAAGTGGCTAAACTTTATAAGATAGTAGAATAGAGCAGTAGGCACTAAATTGTTATTTATTTAAAATTAGCTACTCTAGATGCTTATTTTTCAAATTCAAAAGCAACTTCAATTTCAAGCCTGCCGGCAGGCAGGCAGGCAGGCGCAAAAGCAAAAACTATTAAATGAGGAACAATGCTTTTTAAAGGGAAATAATTCTACGACACAAGACTACCTACAAAACAACAGAAAAAGTAACTCGTCAGGAAAACATAATAAAAGTGTTTGATTTTGCAATTGAAGTTGCGCTTGCGCTTGATTTTTTTGCCTTATTGATTATATAGAACCTGAGGACCTTTGGCACTAGCTATAACTCTATCAAATAATATCTATCACAACTACCATGTCCGGTATTCCCCATAGAACAGGTTAATGGTAAGAAGCCAGCTTTTTCGTAGAGTTTTCCAGCGGCAGTCATATGCGCTAAGGTTTCTAAATAACATTTTTTAAAACCTCGTTCTTTCGCTTCGATCAGCGCCATTTCGAGCATTTTTCGTCCTAATCCTTTTCCTCTCGCTTCAGGTAGAAAATACATTTTTCTTAATTCACAAGTATCCGCATCGCCACCGATTAAAGGCGCAAAGCCTCCGCAACCCAAAATCTTTCCTTCCTTTCCAACCACAACATACATCTCAGACTGACCTTCTTGATACGCTTCGAACATCTGATCCACTTCCGGATCTTCAATTGAAAAACCTTCTCCAACAGCTCCGAAGGACGTCATAACCGTACGGATAACATTTGCTACCTCGGCATTATCTTTTTGATGTATAGATCGAATAATAAAATCGGACATATCTAAAAATTTAAAAACCCACTTTTGTCTTTCAACAAAAATGGGTTTTTATTTCTAAGAAACGAAAAATAAAATTTATTTTTTATCTCTAAGTGCTTGGACAAAAGGTCTTATCTATTTCTGAATAAGTTACCTAGGGTCTTCATACCCAAACCTGCGATATCATCCATAACGCTACCGTCACCATCACGATCTAGTAATTTGCCTAGTAGGCCCATTTCTTGACGCTGATTAGTAGCAGACTTTACGGAACGACTTAGCATATCAGATAAACCGCTTTGGTCCATATTGTTCTGACGTTTTTGCTTTCCTAGCATTCCTAAAACGATCGGTGCCAACATAGTCATTAGGTTGCCTGTCTTGTCACCACTTAATCCACTCATTTTACTAATCGCATCAATTGCGTTTCCTTGGTTACCACCTAAAACGTGCTTTAGGATACCAGCACCGTTAGCAGCACGGTTATTATTCATGTTACCTCCTAAAAGGTCTCCGATATTATCTAAGATACTTCCATCGTGATCAGAGTCTAAAGCATTTGCTAAAGCACTTGCTCCATCTGGAGATGCCGCATTTTTTGCTAAAGCAGCAGTCAACATAGAAATGATACCGCTAGTAGCTACTTCTGTTTCTTCTTTCTGTCCACCGATCTGGTTGCTCAACTGGTCGAGAACGTTTCCAGAAAGTTGGCTTTGTAATAGGTCAATTAAATCCATAATTAATTTTTTTTTAAATGTTATAGCTGAAGCAGAAATATCAGTATCAGCTGGATAAATAATTATGTAAGTACAAAAACCTGATTAAAACAAAGATTCATGTTCCTACACTTAGGGACACGGAATAAATAACTGTCCGGTTTGACTTTTTAGAATTAATTTATTCTTCGTTATTTTTATCGGGAAGCCAACAAGGATTCCCTCAAAAAATGCCTCGTCTAAATCAATTCTAAAGTCGTCTAACCTGGAAACTTATTTAATCTGCGTCCCTTAATCTTGACTTGATAATGGGACTGAGGTAACAAATATAGCCGAAATATCTCATTTTTAACATTTTGAAAGGTAGTTTAAGGGGATTCTAAGCTGCTAATTTCCAAATTTAACTATCTTTGAAAGAACTTATTTCAACATACTATTTTGAGAAAACAGAGATTGTCTTTACAATTTCATGAAAATTAAATTGATGAAACCAGCTACCCGAGACAACCAACAGGAAGCCACCATGAGCGATATCCTTCAAAAAGCGCAGCAATATGTTTTAGATTTATCCAATCGGATAAACGATAACCGCCTTTTATATCACAACTATCAGCGGACCTCTCAAATTGTAGCGCATATCCAAAAAGTAGCTACTGCAATTGAGGCAGATAGCGAAACAAAAGAGATTGCTGCTCTTGCAGGATGGATGCACGCTACTGGTTATCAAAAAGATTATGATCGAGCAATCAGTAAGAGTGTTGAAGTAGCAGAATCTTTTTTAAACTCCGTCAGATATCCAGCAAAAAAAATCAGGTCTGTTATTAACGCTATCAACTCCTCGAAAGAAAATAATCGTCCTGACAGTAAAGCGGCGGAATTATTCTTAGATGGTTTACATGGTTTTAACGCAACCAATAATTTTTTCCACCATCGTCCTCTGCTACGATTAGAATGGGAACTCGTTCAAGGACGACAGCTACCAGCAATGGAATGGAATCAAATCCAATTGCAAGAATTATTGCGAACTAGTTTTTATACGTCTTACGGCAAAAATCAGTTTGCACCGATGGTCGCACAAAATATTCTCATGCAAAAAAGCAGAGTAGAAAAAAATCAACATAACAAACTCCAACTAGTCGGTCAGGAAGATGGACAGCTTCGAAAATTTCAAGGATTGGAGAAAAAATTACCGGGGAGTGCTACGCAAACATATTTCCGAACCAACTATCGTAATCATATCAACCTAAGTGCCATCGCTGATAATAAAGCGAACATCATGATCAGTGTTAATGCGATTTTGATTTCGGTGATCATTTCGGTTTTATCTTATAGAAATATTCCGGAGACACAACCGATGGTATTGTTGCCGGTTGTTTTGTTTTTGGTCACAGCACTTACGTCTCTTATTTTTGCCGTCCTTTCTATTCGTCCAAAAGTAACAGCCCACAACGATGGTAAAGTAGATTTGAACGAAGCACGAAAAAATATTGTCTTCTTCGGAAATTTTATCAATCTCAGCCTCGAACAATTTGAGGAAGCAATGGACGCTGTGCTCCGTGATGGTGAACTTCTCTATGGAAATATGACGCGGGATCTTTATTTTCTTGGAAAGGTATTGGACAAAAAATATCGATTTCTAACGATGTCTTATAATATTTTTATGGTCGGTTTTGTAGCTACGGTGATTTCGTTTTTGGCAGTTTTGTTTTCGTAAAATAATCTTAATTAATAGTACGGCAACTTTTAGAAAAATAGATATAGTGGCCATTTTTTGCTGGTTGGCTGGTTTGCCTGTTGGCTAGTTTGCTTCCCTCAATCGTATCTTACGTTAAAGGGAAGCTAACTAACCAACCAGCAAACAGGCCAACTAGCTGCATTTTTAGATTATCACACAAAAATTGAAAAGTTACCGCACCATTAATAAAAAAAACGGTCAAAAAATCTTTGTGCCTTAGTGGCATTTAAAATCTTTATAAGTTCCCAAGAAAAAAAGGAACCAGACTAAATGCCTGATTCCGATTCTAACTTTATATCTTTTGAGCCTTTTGTTTTGATAAATCTTACAAGTCCATTCTAAGCCCTAAGGTTCCACCAAATAATAAGTATCGTTGTTCTAAACCATAATTTTCTTTCATAAAGTTTTTAGAATAATAACGTAGTGTTGGGTTTACTCTAAGAGATAATTTATCCGTTAAACTTTTGCTGACGCCAATTCCAAATTGTAAACTATAGTCAATTCGACTACGGTAGATATCATCTCCATTGGTACTCAAGTCAAGATCGGTAGTAGGTGTATTTGGAATACGACCTTCCGTTGCTAAAAATAAGTTTGCAAATACCCCTAAAGAGAAATCAGTTTTCCAATCTCCAAAATCATATTGATATCCTATGAAAACTGGGATGTCAATCATTCGATAGGTATTATAATATTTCTTTGAAAATGTAGAGGTTATCGTAGTTGCTACTGGCCCAATTACATCGATGGTATCACCCGTAATATTGATGATTCTTTTTTGGATGCCCATGGAGTCAATTACGATCTCAGACTGTGTACTATTATTGCTATATACTTCAGAGATTTGTGTAAAAGCCACTCCAGAGGAAACATAAAATCCAGAAGGAAAATGTGCATTTATCAATAGGTTTGCATGTAATGCTTCCAGTGGTGCTTCAAAAGTACTTCGAAGATTTAGTAAAGTGTCAAGAGCGGTATTATCAATTCCCGTAGAACTTAGCGTTCGATTTACAGCACTAATTCCTGTTTGAAATTCGATGGAGAAAGTTGGTTTTTCTACATACAAAGGTAGTGGTAACAAGCTTTTGTTATTCTTAATAGAAAAATTAAGTTCCGGTAGCTCCGATGTTGGAACCTTTAATCCAATTTGTGAAGTCGGTAATTTAGACAAAGAAGTAATTGCAAATTCCGTCGATTTAAAACTGCTAGCATTGCTAACGGCTTTTTGGGATTGCGGAACTGGCAATACTTGATTGTTTTGAACATTACTTTTAGAAACGGTCACCTTTTGAGTTACCGTCGTTGGAGTTGTGTTCGAAAGGGTAGAGGCAGTCGGTAAAACTACTTCCCGTCTTTTTTCTACCGTTGTTGCATTTTGCTTACTACTATTATTTTGGGTTTGGTGAATTGGAGCGATGGTAGTCGGAGTATCTTTGGTCTTTTTCGTTTCTATTGGTGCAACCGTTTTTGTAGTTTGAATTTCTACTGGGTTGGTTTCAGCAGCTACCACTGTTGCGGTGGTTGGATTGATTTGGTTTGGCAAATTATTAGAAGCTGCTTCACTAGCTTGCGTTTGTTCTCCACTGAAAAGGAAAAAACTTGCAGTTACTAATCCCAATAATAATATAGCTCCAGATAACCAATAGAGTAGCGCTGGATTACGTTTTTTACGTTGCTCATTTATCTCATCAACTTGTGGCTCAATAGCAGCCCAAATCTCATCGATATCTAAAGCAGATTGATAGTTTGTAATATTCTTATTCATGATCTTACTTTACGGCTAGTGACAGAATTAATAGACTGTTGTTCCAGCCAAAGTTTACCTAATATTTTTTTTGCACGGGTCAATTGAGATCGTGATGTACTCTCGGTAATTCCTAGAATCTCAGCAATTTCTGAATGACTATGACCTTCAATTTCTCGAAGATTAAAAACGGATCGAAAACCGTCTGGTAATTGTTGAATTAAACCAATTAATTCTTCCATTCCCATCGTATTAAAAACGGATGGATCTACTCTTGGATCTCTAGTGGTAGGATTCATTTCTACCTCGTGCGCTCGATGTGCTTTGCGAAGATGTGCTAAGGCACAACGCACGGTAATGGTCCGCATCCAACCTTCAAAAGATCCAGTAAATTGGTAATTATCAATGTTGGCGAAAATACGAATTAAAGACTCCTGCAGAATATCTTTGGCCGTCGCCTGATCAGGCACGTAACGCCGAGCTACCGAAAGTAGCTTACCGGCATACCGCTTCACCAGTTCATACTGACTAGACTTAATACCTTGCTGGCAATTTTTAATTAGTTGTATTTCCGTCAACATTAGATAATTTAAAGGGTTTTGGTTTTTTAAGCTTTATATAATACTTTATTTAAAGAGGCCATCTGTTTTCTGTTTACTAAACTTTAAAAGTTTAGTAAACAGAAAACAGAAGCTAGCCTCTGGTTTTCATTATTGTATGATGGTGAATGATCCAGTTACCATGACCGTATCGGAAATAATTCCATTTTCATTAACCACCACGCCACTGAATGTTCCTATAAGATTAGGAGTTACTTGGCTAATATTAAAGTTCTCAAAACTTAGTCCTTGTGCATTGGCATCCACATTTCTTAAGCTGTAAGGGTTATTCGCTGAGGTTGAGAAATCATACATGGTACAAGTATTATCATTGTCATAATTGCCAGCAGTAGTTCCATTGGGATTTAACGAGATATAAGTCTCTTCGCCCAAAGAATCTAGAGGACTATAGGTAATGTTGATTACACCATTAGGCGAATTAACACTACCAGTTAAACTCATTCCAACATAATTATAGGTTTCCGTTCCTACTGTTACGGTCATTATACTTGAGGTAATTGGATTTTCACAAACCTGTATTGCACCGGTATTTATCATGGTTCCTACCATTCCATCGACTGGATCACTTTCCTGTGATTCAGAAAAGTCGATACCAATAATTGTTAAATCTGTAGCTCCATCACAAGTAGAAATAAAGAAGTTAAAGCTACCATTATCAACTTGTCTAATATACTCTTGGTCACCTACGGTTACAATTACTCCACCATTGGTAACAATATTACCATTACATTCAAGGCTACCAGTGATTTCAGTATTGTTAATATTAGAATCCATAATTGTGATGGTACCCAAAGAAGTATTTTCTGTAAATGGTCCTATAATCGTAGAATAAATAACTTCTCCACAAAGTCCTCTAATTTGCAATAAGAATGTTTCATTAGCAGGTACTTTACCGCTTGTAAATCCATCTTCATTTGTATAAGAATAATAACAAGCAATGCTATCACTTTCAAAACCAAGTGCTACGATATGGTCTTCTACTGGATTACCATTTTCGTCTACTAAGGTAACGTCTAACTCCACAAGTGGATAAGGATAATCACAGTTCCACCAGCTAAAGTGGCTAACTTCACCTACATAGTGACCGTTTACTTTAGTTGCAGATCCTTCTTCAACCCACACACCATAAGTTTCATTAAAAGACCAAAGTGGCATTTCATTAGGAGCATTGGCCACAATAGAAGCTGGCAGTGCAACACTAATAGTTGCTGTAAATCCTTCACGGATATTCAAAGGAGCACCATTCGCATCTTGTAGACTTACGTTAATCATACCGAAACTTTGAAGAGATACTTCTTCTAGGTCTGTTCGAATCCCTTGTAAGTTACCAGGCATACGATCTGCAGTAGAATTCGCAGTTGGATCTAAATAAGCAGAAGTGGTAAAAACTTCGCCTTCGTAAACTTCGCCATTGGCATCGACAATACTGTTAGCTGGGAATGCCACACCAGTTGTACCGTTAATAGTAACCGTACCACCTGAAGCACCATCAAAAGAAGATTGGAAATCTTCTGGAATCATTTCGATAACTACGGTATTATTGATGTTTTCTCGTGGGAAAAATCGACGACTACCATTTAAATAACCATTTTGAGTGACCAGAATAAAAGTACCATCTTCATTCATGGTTACGTTTTCAAAAGAAAAAAGACCGTAATCATCGGTCATCGTAGAAAGGTTTCCTAGACGTACCGTAGCATTGGCAACGGGACGTTGATTAATATCTTTTACTTGTCCATCAACAGAACTAGTTATTGGTTTAATTACTTGGCTAAAATCTTCAATAATCGCTGGATCGGTAGTAGTGGTGGTCGTACCCATCGTTTCTAGATCTTTCCGACAGGCAGAAAAAAGTAGAATAAGGATTATTGGAAATAAAAAATATATCTTTTTCATATTAAGAATAAAATTGAACGTTTGTTGAAATATAATTAACGAATTTATAAGGAATGAATTCCTAAGCAGCTAAAGTAGATAATTTTTAAAATAATAATTTTGATCAAGCTGTTAATATTAAAAGTCTTAAAACCTTGGTTTCGCTGCATGAGCAGCGGTTTTTTTTTTGAAAAAATACCTTTTTTCGTATGATATTGATTGGGTATCCTTTGAATTCAGTATTTTTTGAAAAATTTTTTCGTAGAAATCAGGATAAAATTTGGTTTGTCTACTATTAGACATATCTGTTAGTTTATTTATTCTGTTTTATTGGAGTAAACTGCGTGAATATTTGGTAAATAGTTTCTATGCTGAAATAATAAAATTTTTTTTGACGAATTGGATAGGGGTAAGGTTAAAATTAAGTGTCTACTATTATACAAACGTGATTTATACATTAGTGCTTTTAAAATATCGCTTAACTACTTCTCCCTTAGATCACTAATTGAAAAACAACATAACCCTAAACGATAATTTATCGTTAAAGGAAATTTACTTCACACCAAAATTACTGAGGCATGAATATTTCTTCTAAAATTACCTTCCTTGAACAATTTCCAATTTTTGATGTATTGACCAATGAGGAATTGACTCAACTGGGAAACATGGTTGAATTAAAAAAGCGACCAAAGTACGCTTATATTTATTCTCGTAATGATTCTTCAGATTTTATTTATTTCTTACTAAAAGGTACCATCAAAATTGTTACCCATAGTAATGATGAAAAAGAGGTGATCAAATCTGTCTTACACCCGCTTTCAATGTTTGGTGAACTTTGTATCGTTGGTCAGGAAAAAAGAACGGATTATGCCAAAGCGATGAATCAGGAAGTACATTATTTTTCGCTACAATTAGAAGATTTACGAAAAGTCATGCGAACCAATCACCGCTTGTCTAATAAGATATTATTTATGATGGGCGAACGATTGCACCGAGTGGAAAGCCGTTTGGAATCACTCATCTTCAAAGATGCACGTACTCGTATCATCGATTTTATCAAAGATTCTGCTGAAAAACGTGGCCGTCGTATTGGTATCGACGAAACGTTGGTAAAGCATTCGCTTACTCAGCAAGATATTGCAAACATTACGGGCACATCCCGACAAACCGTAACCTCAGTTTTAAACGACCTGAAAAAATCAAACCTTATTCATTTTACTCGTAAGAGTATCTTGATTCGAGATATGGTAAAGCTCGCGTAGGCTAAGGAAGCCCCAAAACGCACCCCCTTTACCCCTACTATTCGGTGAAGTGTATCAGCACAATGAGTTTCTTCTATAGAATTTTGAAATTCAAAGTAATACACTTTATGGAACAGTCCCCTAAATTATTATTTAAGTTTTGTTTTGTTATTAGTTATATTGATTAAAAAATTTTGGAAGAGTCAGCAGATACCTTATCTGTTGGCTTTTTTTGTTGGACCATTAGTTAATTCCACTTTTTTTCCTACATTTATTGAATGAAAAAGAAACAGCTTAGCCGACGGAAATTTGTACAACGAACTTCCTTAACGGCTTTCGCGGCAACCATCGGAATGCCAATCGTTTTTGGTAAATATTTACCAGAGAATTTATTACCAATTATTTTAGAAAAAGACTTTCCAATTGAAGGAAAACATCCAGACCTAGTTTTACTAAATGATCGTCCAGTCAACGCTGAAACGCCTCCGCACCTTCTCAACGACTCCATCACGCCAGCTGATAAATTTTTTATAAGAAATAATGGAATTCCTCCCGAAAATATTGATCCCGAAAAATGGACGCTGACTATCGACGGTGAGTCCGCAAAAACGACCAAAACCTTTTCTTTGGAGGAATTAAAAAGTCAATTTAAAGAATATACTTATCAACTAGTTTTAGAATGTGGAGGGAATGGTCGTTCAGAATTTAATCCTCCTGCCAAAGGGAATCAATGGTCCACAGGAGCAGTAGGATGTGCTACTTGGACTGGCGTGCGACTCTCAGATGTATTGCGTTCGGTAGGTATAAAAGACAACGCTGTTTATATTGGATATTATGGAAAAGATACACACCTCAGTGGTGATAAAAATAAAAAACCGATCTCTCGTGGATTCCCAATTGCAAAAGCACTAGAGTCTGAAACTTTGATTGCTTGGTCGATGAATGGAGAAGCGATTCCCCTACATAATGGATATCCACTTCGCTTAGTCGTAGGCGGTTGGCCAGCCTCTTGTTCTGGCAAATGGTTAGAAAAAATCAGCATTCGAGACCAGATTCACGATGGACCAAAAATGGGAGGACAAGCTTATCGAGTTCCCTGCGAAACCGTCGCACCGGGTACAAAAGTGGAAGACGAAGATATGTGTATCATCGAATCAATGCCCGTAAAATCATTGATTACCTATCCTAAAACGGGCGCTATTTTAAATGCTCGAAAATTGAAAATAAATGGACATGCTTGGGCAGGTGATCTAGCAGTTAAAAATATGCAATACTCGATCGACTTTGGACAAACTTGGCAACCAGCTCAACTTGCACAACCAGCCAATCGATTGGCTTGGCAAGATTTTTCAGCCACTGTTGAATTTCCAAAAACGGGCTACTACGAAGTCTGGGCACGCGCCACCGATATCAACGGAAAATCACAACCCATGATCTTACCAGGTTGGAATCCAAAAGGTTACCTAAATAATGCATGCCACAGGATTGCAGTACGGGTGAAGTAAGATAGACCGCGTCGTTGAGACGATTGTGGGCGACCTGTAAGGGCGTTTGTAAGGGCAACGCCCCAACCTAAAACAAAAAAAACATGAAATACCAAACCATCCTAATCTTAGTAGGAATCATCTCCATCACTTTTTTAGCTTGTGAAACAGATCAAAAATCAGGAACGGAAACAACTGAAAATACGCTGATAGATACTACGGTAGTTTATGAAGTAAACGAAGCAACAGGACTAGTGATGGATGAGACGTTTCCATTAATTATTGCGAATTGTACTTCTTGTCATTCTGCCAAATTAATCACACAAAATCGAGCCACCCGAGATGGTTGGGCTTCAATGATCGATTGGATGCAAGCCACCCAAGGACTCTGGAAATTTGATGAGCACGAACCC
>CALGJS010000333.1 GCA_937927835.1 uncultured Saprospiraceae bacterium
TATTGGCCCTCTTCAATCCTACCTTCGGCAGGCAGGCGCGATTGTGGCTTGCCGACCGTATTTAGGTTGGGAAGCAAATAGCCAATAGCGAAATGCAAATAGCATTTTTACAGTCTAGTTTTGATTTTAAATGGAATTTTAACTCCTGATTCGCATTAATATTTTTTTAGTAAAAAATGAAGAATGGTCTATCCATGATTAGCATTGATCCATTAGTCATTTTCCATTACCCAAGGGGGTGTTCAATTAACTGTGTCTAGATAATTAACTTAAACCACATAGTAAACATTTTACATATATAAGTTAATATTAATTAGTTGATTGGTTAATCGGTTTCGTATTACGCAATGCTAATACGACAAAGATGACACACTTTACTGAACACTCCCTTACCCAACTTAGAAAGGAAAATTATTCATTAAAAGAACCACGCCAAAAGAGACATTATTAATTATTCATTAAACACGATTCCAGAGAACATTATTCATTATCACATTATCCCTCACTCCACATAAGACTGCCGAACCACCAACGCAAACATATCCCCATCCAACGGCAAATACCCCTGGTCATAACAAAATCGATAAGTCTTCCCAGCCTTCGTTTGATAAATATTAGTAAAATACGAAAACTTAAAACCCAACTCTAGCAACCGATCTTTATTTACCTTACTCTTCCCATGCGGGTTAAGCTTCGCTAAAATTCTTCGATTCTTACGCAAAATATTATTCACATTCCGCATAAACTGCGAATGATCACTATTTAATTTATTATTAAAAGCACTACGACATTGGTCCGAACAAAATTTCTTATCCGCTCGACCCATAAACTCATCGCCGCACTCTGCACATTTTTTTTTCATAAGTTTCTAATTTACTAATCTCCCCAACAAGATAAACTTTATATTCTAAACACCCAATTAACCAATTAAAATAGCCCATCTAGCTATCGTCCGCCAAACACAAAAGAAGAGCAAAAAAGCCAAATACGAAAGAAGAGCAAAAGCCAAACACAAAAGAAGAGAATCTACCAATCCCTAATCCATAGTTTAAAAATAAAAATTACCTTTGCACAAAAAAAATTACTAAGACAATAAAACTTAAAAAATCACTCAATGGCTTCTAAAAAAAGAATCTCTCCAAGCATGCGTGCCGCTGACAATATTCGGATCCTTTCCGCAGCAATGGTCGAACAGGCAAACTCTGGTCACCCCGGTGGACCAATGGGAGGCGCTGACTTTGTACACGTACTCTTTTCTGAATTTATGAACTACGATCCTTCCGATATGAAATGGGAATTAAGAGATCGGTTCTTCCTCGATCCAGGACACATGTCTGCCATGCTGTATAGCGTTCAGGCACTCCTCGGAAATTACAAATTAAGTGATCTAAAAAAATTCCGACAATGGGGTAGTGTTACACCTGGTCATCCAGAGATTGACGTCAAGCGTGGAATTGAAAACACTTCTGGACCACTCGGATTAGGTCATGCCTTCGGAATTGGAGCTGCGATCGCAGAACAGTTTCTAGTAGCACGTTTTGGAAAAAGAGTCGGACACCAAACGTATATCTACATCTCTGATGGTGGAATACAGGAAGAGATCTCGCAAGGAGGTGGACGTATTGCAGGTCACTTAGGACTTGGAGGAATCGTGATGTTTTATGATGCCAACGATATTCAACTTTCTACAGAAGTAGATGAGGTGACGGGCGAAGATACGGCCATGAAATATAAATCTTGGGGTTGGCATGTGGTAACCATCGATGGCAACGATCACGATCAAATTCGAAAAGCGATCAAAGCAGGTAATGCAGAAACAAAACGACCAACCCTCATCATCGGTAAAACCAAAATGGGGAAAGGCGTACGTAGCGATGACAATAAATTATACGAAGGGGAAGTAGAACTTCACGGTAAGCCACTTGGAAAATCCAACGCTTCTTTCCCGCTAACTATCGAAGGCCTTGGTGGTGATCCAAAGAAACCATTCCAGATTTTTCCAGAGGTAGAAAAGCTTTACGCAAAAGCAATCGCCGCTAAGAAAAAGAAGGCAGCGAAACGAAAGGCTAGCTTTAAAGCTTGGATGACTAAAGACAAAAAGAAAGGGAAAATGTTCCGCGACTTTTTTGCTCAAAAGGCACCAAAAATTGATTGGGCTTCTATTGCTCAAAAAGAAAATGATGCGACACGTAATGCTTCCGGTAGAGTATTAGCACATTTAGCAGAGACGGTTCCTAATATGATCGTTGCTTCTGCTGATTTAGCGAATAGTGATAAAACAGAATTTTTCCTAAAGAAAACCAAAGCATTTAAAAGAGGAGATTTCTCTGGCGCATTTTTACAAGCGGGTGTATCTGAATTGACGATGGCAGCGCTCTCTATCGGTATGTCTTTACACGGTGGTGTAATTCCGGCCTGTGCTACCTTCTTCGCTTTCTCTGATTATATGAAACCTGCCATTCGAGTAGCAGCCTTGATGGAAACGAACGTGACCTTTATTTGGACACACGATGCTTTCCGAGTAGGAGAAGATGGACCAACTCACCAACCAATTGAGCAAGAAGCGCAAATCCGTTTATTAGAACACCTGAAAAATCATAGTGGTGAAAATAGTTTCGTTGCCCTACGTCCTGGTGACGCCGCAGAAACAACCCATGCTTGGAAACTTTGTCTAGAAGATTTCCATCGCCCCAGTGGTTTGATTCTTTCTCGTCAAGGGATCAAAGATATTCCAGCAATGGGAAGAGGTAGTCGATTTAAACAAGCAGAAAAAACGGCTAAAGGTGCTTACATCGTACACGATTGTAAAGGAACCCCAAAAGTGATTTTAGTAGGGAATGGATCAGAAGTAGCTACTTTATTAGAAGGTGCTGCGTTACTAGAAAAAGACAAGATCAAAGTACGCGTGGTTTCCGCTCCAAGTGAAGGCTTGTTCCGAAATCAAACAGCG
The DNA here is from genome assembly GCA_937927835.1 of uncultured Saprospiraceae bacterium. Taxonomy (GTDB): domain Bacteria; phylum Bacteroidota; class Bacteroidia; order Chitinophagales; family Saprospiraceae; genus JALZUU01. The sequence continues at coordinate 2,951 of CALGJS010000333.1, forward strand.
AAATATCAAGAATCTATTTTACCTGCGAAAGTAGCGAAATACGGTTTGACCGCAGGACTGCCTGTTAATCTGCTAGGACTGGTTGGAACAAATGGAACGGTACACGGGTTGGATCACTTCGGTTATTCTGCACCTTATACCGTACTAGATCAGAAATTCGGATTTACCGGAGCAAATGTCTATAAGGATGTTAAGAAGATGTTGAAAAAGTAGAGAAAATTCTATTT